>NZ_JBHSRF010000066.1:0-51152 GCF_042658925.1 Sphaerisporangium aureirubrum | reverse complement strand
CGGCGACCGTGAGTGTCGTCGCCAGGGTCAGCACGACGACCGTCGAACGGATGTCAGGACGGCCCGAGCTCATGATCACTAGGGCTCTCCTTCCAGGGGTAAGGGAGGAAGGGGGACGGGAGCCCTCCGAAACTATCGATTGTTTTTCGGGGAGTGAAGAAACACGCTGGGCTGGTTTTTCGGCCTCTCAATGAGCTGCGAGAACGTTTTACTCCCGGCCGATCACACTGAAACTTTCGGTCCAATGGGCCCTGAACTTCCGTCCCGCCGTACCCGACGACCGCGTCGTGGAGTCCGCGCTCAGCCTGGCCACAGGGCCGACAGGGCGACGTGGAGCGCGGTGGCGCCGAGGACGCTGAGCACGGCGTTGCGGGTCTTCAGGTGCAGGCCGATCGCGGCGGCGAGGGCCAGGACGGTGGGCAGCACCGAGGCCGATCGGGCCGGGTCGACGCCGCGCAAGGTGTAAAGGGCGAGGATCACCATGATGCCCGTGGGCATCTGGGCGCCGAGGAACCGCAGCACGGCCGAACCGCGCAGCGGGGCGAGCACGGCGAAGGGCAGGGCGCGCAGGCCCCAGGTGACGGCGGCGCTGACACCGACCGCCGCGGCGAGGTAGAGCGGGCTGGGCATGACCGGGGTCACCTTTCCAGGGCCGGGACGGCGTGGCTCACCTGGGCAGGCGCGGGGGTCGCCGGCTGCCGGCGGCGGCGCAGGGCGTACCGGGTGAGAAGGCTCGCGGTGAACAGGGGCAGCGCCACCAGCAGCATCTGCCCCGGGGCCAGTACGGCCGCGGCGGCGGTGCTCAGTACGGCGAGCACGGGGGTGGGGAGGTCCCGCCGCGCGCGCCAGGCGTCGACGGCCAGCACCGCGAACAGGGCGGTCAGCGCGAAGTCCAGGCCCGGCGGCGTGCCGGGCAGCAGCGAGCCCGTCAGCGCGCCGAGGGTGGCGCCCGCCACCCAGTAGGCCTGGCACAGGGCCTGCGTCCACAGCACGCGGGTGCCGCTCCACTCCCTGGCCGCCTCGCCGCCGGCCAGGGCGTACGCCTCGTCGGTGAGCGCGTACGTCGCGTAGATCCGGGCGAGCGGCCGGACGCGGTGCAGGGGGAACGACAGCGCGTAGAAGACGTGCCGGAAGTTCACCAGCAGGGCGGTCACCGCGATCTGCCCGAGTGGCGTCGCCGAGGCCACCAGGCCGAGCAGCAGGAACTCCAGCGATCCGGCGTACACCACGGCGCTGATCACCGTCGCCCACCACCAGGTCAGCCCTGTGTGCACCACCAGGACGCCGAAACCGATCCCGAGCGGCAGCAGGCTCAGCCCCACCGAGGAGGTGTCCCGCGCCGCCGCCCGGAATTCCCCCGGGCGCTCGCCGGGCCCACGACGCCGGGAATGCCCTATTTTACTCATGGGCGCAATTTTAGTGCGCCAGTACTATTATTTGGTGTCAACTTCCATCGAGAACGGCGCCCGATGAGCAATTCCATAACGCTTGATGCGATAGACCGTGAAATATTGTTTCTTCTGGAGCAGGACGGCCGCCTGACCAACGTGGAACTCGCCCGCCGGGTGGGCCTGACGCCGCCGCCGTGCCTGCGCAGGGTGAAGCGCCTGGAGGAGGCCGGGGTGATCGCCGGATACCGGGCGCGGATCTCGCCCGAGGCGCTGGGCCGCTCCCTGGAGGTCGTGATGTCGGTGGAGATCGCGGTCAACGACCTGGAGACCGTGGAGGAGTTCGAGTCCCGCATCGCCGGCCTGGAGGAGGTCCTGGAGTTCCGGCGCATGTTCGGCCGCCCCGACTACTACATCCGCGTGGCCGTCCGCGACCAGTTCGCCTACGAGGAGTTCCTCAGCCAGCGCATCCTCCCGCTCCCGCCGATCGCACGGGTCGACTCCCACCTCACCATGAAGCGCATCAAGGGCTGACAGAAACCTACTGATGCCATGTGGCACCGCTATGGTGCCAAAGTGGTGCCATAAAGGCTTGCGATGGTGCCATGGGTGTGCCATCCTTGGTGTCATGGACCTCACGCCGTACGTCGAACACCTCCGGCACGAGCTCGCGGTCGCCGCCGACGCCGGCGGGAGCGAAGCCCGGGCCCTGGCCGAGCGGCTCACCGCGCCCCTGGAGTCGGCCGTCCGGCTCACCTTGCTGAACGCGCTGTCCGCCGCCATGGGCGAGGTCACCCGCGACCTCGCGCCGGGCTCGGTCGACGTGCGGCTGCGCGGGCTCGACCCCGAGTTCGTGGTGACGCCGCCTGCTCAGGAGCCGTACGAGGACGCCGGTGGGTACGACACCGCGCCGCGCGCCGCGCCGCCGCCGCCCCCGGCGGACGGCGACGAGGCGAGCGCCGCGCGCGTCAACCTCCGCCTCCCCGCCCACCTCAAGACCAGGGTCGAAGAGGCCGCCGGGCGCGAGGGCCTCTCGGTGAACTCCTGGCTGGTCCGGGCCGTCGGAGCCGCCCTGGAACCCGGCGAGCGCGGCCATCCCCCGAGCCGGGCCCGCCGCGGCGGGCCGCAGGGTTTCACGGGCTGGGTCCGCTAGCCCGTCGTGGCGCACCTCGCCACCTCATCACTTCACCTCCATCACCCGCCCGACCGGCGGGAACGCAACCCACCGCCATGAGAACGGGCCAGTCATGCCTGAGTTCGACACTCCAGAACCCATCTCCGTGACCATCGAGTTCGACGTCGGCACCGCCCGCGTCACCGCGAGCCGGCGCACCGACACCGTCGTCGAGGTGCTCCCGATGAACCCCGACGAGGACGCCGACGTGCGGGCCGCGCAGCAGACCAAGGTCGGCTACGCGGGCGGCAAGCTGCTCGTCAAGGGGCCGAGGAAGCGCTCGCTGTTCGGCAGGAGCGGGTCGATCGACGTGCGCGTCGAATTGCCCGCCGGATCGGACGTCCAGGGCGCCGCGCCGCTCGGGGACTTCACCTGCGAGGGCCCGCTCGGGGACTGCAGGCTGTCCGCCTCGGTCGGCGACATCCACGTCACCGAGGCCGCGAGCGTGGACCTGCGCACCGACCACGGCGGCATCCGCGTGGACCGCGCTTCGGGCGACGCCGAGGTCACCGGGGCGGGCCGCCTCGAGGTCGGCGAGGTCGGCGGCACCGCCACCGTCAAGAACGTCAACGGCGAGACCACGATCGGCGAGGTCGGCGGCGACCTGAGGGCCAGGGCGTCCAACGGCCGCATCTCGATCGGCGTCGCGCACGCCGGGGTCGACGCCAGATCCGCCAACGGCGGCATCCTGGTCGGTGAGGTGTCGCGCGGCCAGGTCACGTTGCAGACCGGCATCGGCGACCTGGAGATCGGCATCCGGGAGTCCAGCGCCGCGTGGCTCGACGTGAAGACCCGCCTCGGCAAGGTGCGCAACTCCCTCACCCCGTCCGAGGGCCCCGAGACCTCCGGCACCACCATCGAGGTGCGCGCTCACACCGCCCTCGGCGACATCATCATCCGCCGCCCCTGACCCCCGGCCCTCCGCCTTCTCCACTCCACCGCCTTCGCCGCCTCTGACCACCCGGGTCCGTCTGCCCTGACCACCCGGATCCGCAGACCCCGGCCCTTTCGACTCCCCGGCCCGCGCCCGGACCCGCACCGGCACTCCGCCGATCGACGGCGCCCGCATGCCGTCCGCGCCGCGTGCCCGGGCCGCGCGCACCACTCCCGTTCCTCCCGCTGAGATGAGGCATTCGTGAATACCCAATCATCCCGATCGGCAATACAGGCAAAGGGCCTGCGCATGTCGTACGGCGACAAGGTCGTGCTCGACGGCATCGATCTGGACGTCCCGGAGGGGACGGTCTTCTCCCTGCTCGGTCCCAACGGCGCCGGCAAGACCACCGTCGTGCGGATCCTGTCCACGCTGGCCCGCGCCGACGGCGGCGAGGCCCGGGTGTCCGGGCACGACGTGGTCACCGAGGCCGACGCGGTGCGCGCCGTGATCGGCGTCACCGGCCAGTTCGCCGCGGTGGACGGGCTGCTCACCGGCGAGGAGAACCTCATCCTCATGGCCGACCTGCACCGCCTGGGCAGGGCCGAGGGGCGGCGCCGCGTCGCCGGCCTGCTCGACAGGTTCGACCTGGCCGAGGCGGGCCCCAAACCGGCCTCCACCTACTCGGGCGGCATGCGGCGCCGCCTCGACATCGCGATGACCCTGGTGGGCGAGCCGCGCGTCATCTTCCTCGACGAGCCCACCACCGGCCTGGATCCCCGCAGCCGCCACACCATGTGGCAGATCATCCGCGAGCAGGTGTCCCGCGGCGTCACCGTCTTCCTCACCACGCAGTACCTGGACGAGGCCGACCAGCTCGCCGACCACGTCGCCGTGCTGGACCACGGCACGCTGGTCGCGCAGGGCAGCCCCGAGGAGCTCAAACGGCTCATCCCCGGCGGCCACATCCGGCTGCGGTTCAGCGACCCCGGCCGGTTCGACGCCGCGGCCGGGATCCTCGGCCAGGCGCAGCGCGACGACGAGGCGCTCGCGCTGCAGGTCCCGAGCGACGGCAGCTCCCGTTCGCTGCGCGCGCTGCTCGACCGGCTCGACCGGAACTCGATCGAGGCCGACGAGCTGTCCGTGCACACCCCCGACCTCGACGACGTCTTCTTCGCCCTCACCGACAAGGACAAGGTCCGATGAGCCACGCCATCACCGATTCGGCGACCATGCTGCGCCGCAATCTGCGCCACGCGCTGCGCTACCCCGGCATGACGGTCTCCAACGTGGCCATGCCGATCGTCATGCTGCTGCTGTTCGTCTACGTCTTCGGCGGTGCCATCGGCGGCGGCCTGCGCACCGGCGGGAACTACATCGACTACATCACCCCGGGCATCGTCCTGATGGCCGCGACGTCCGGCGCCATGGCCGTGGCCGTCGGCGTGTGCGTCGACATGACCGAGGGCATCATCAACCGGTTCCGCACCATGGCGATCACCCGGGCCTCGGTGCTGACCGGCCACGTCGTCGGGGGCGTCATCCAGACGATGATCAGCATCGTGCTGGTGGTCGGCGTGGCGCTGCTCGCCGGCTTCCGGCCCGCGGCCGGCCTCGCCGGGTGGCTCGGCGTCTTCGGCCTGCTGGCGCTGCTCAGCTTCGGCCTCACCTGGCTGGCGGCGGCGTTCGGCCTGATCAGCAAGACCCCCGAGGGCGCCAGCAACGCCGCGCTGCCCGTGCAGTTCCTCCCGTTCTTCGGCAGCGCCATCGTCACGCCGGAGTCGATGCCGGCGGGCCTGCGCTGGTTCGCCGAGCACCAGCCGTTCACCCCGGTCATCGAGACCCTGCGCGCCCTGCTCAACGGCACCCCAACCGGCACCACCGGCCTGGTCGCCCTGGCCTGGTGCGTCGCCCTCGCGCTGGCCGGGTACCTGTGGGCGCGCACCAAGTTCGACCGCGTCTAGCCCGGCGCGATCCTCCCACGCACGTGACCGATCTTCTCGCGAAGCGGCGGCCCTCCCCACCGGGGCGGGCCGCCGCGTCCGTGTCCGCGAGCCGGTGTCACCCGGAGAGGCTCATCAGGGGGATCACGACGACGGCGTAGGCGATCAGTGCCAGCGGCACGGCGGCCGTCAGGGTCAGTGCCCGTTCCCTGAGGGTGCGGCCCAGCAGCAGCGGCACCAGCACCATGGCCGCCAGGCAGGCCCACGCCTGGGAGGCGTGATGCAGATTCCAGGCGGCCAGGAGGCCTTCCATGCCGAAGACACCGGCCAGCGCCGCCGGCCCGGCGACACGGCGCCGCCGGTCCCGGCCACGCCGCCACCAGGCGCCCGCCACACCGAAGAGGGGCCCGGCGACGAAGGCCATGGCCAGCCACACCAGCGGGAAGAACAGGTCGCCCATGCCGTCCCTGCCGAACTCCGCGTAACCGTAGTAGCCGGCGACCAGCCCGGCCTCGGCGCACAGGCCTCCGGCGACGGCCACGGGCAGCGGTCGCCGGGCAAGCACGGCCCCGGCGGCGAACGCGGCGACCGTCCACACGGCGCCGGAGTTGGCGAGCTGGTTCCACCCGCCGGGCAGCCAGCCCTGGGCGAGGTTGGTGAGCACCCCGAGCGCGAGGCCGCCGCCCAGCGCCGCGCCGAGCGACAGGACCCACACCCGCGCGCCTGCTCGCGTGCGTACGGCGGCGGGGGAGTGGGTGTCGCTCATGGTGCGGATCCTTGCCGGGTCGGGGAATCGGAGGCGCTCCATTGTGCAGGTGGCGGGGCCGTCGCCACGGCCCGGGGCCCTGGAGGGGCCCGCCGTCCCGGCGCCGGCGACACATCCGGCGTCCCGCCGGCTTGTCAGGTAACGCCTGACGCCGTAGGGTGGCGGTCGTCTTGTCAGGCAATGCCTGACATCCTGCCCCCTGGAGACGATTCGCATGACCGCCACCACATTGGACGAGCAGCAGATCCGCTGCTCGTTCTGCGCCAAGTCCAAGACCGAGGTGAACAAGCTGGTCGCCGGGCCGGGGGTGTTCATCTGCGACACCTGCGTGGAGTTGTGCATCACCGTCCTGGACCTGCCGAAGAGCGCCTCGGCGGTGGAGATCCCCTGGTCGGACTCCATGACCGACGAACAGATCCTTGAGTTCCTGCCCCGCATCGGCGCGGTGAGCGCCCAGGTCGACGCCAGCCTGCGGCTCTGGGTGGAGCGTCTGCGCGACCGCGGCGTCACCTGGGCCCGCATCGGCGCCGCCCTCGGCATGGCACGCCAGTCGGCCTGGGAGAAGTTCTCCGGCGAGGAGTGATCCGGCCACGGCGGCGGGCCCGTGCCGCCCCGGGCCCGCGCCGTGTCAGCGGAACGCGGCGACGAAGCGGTGCGCCCAGCCGGCGAACGGGCGGGGCGCGCGGCCGAGGACCAGCTCGACGTCCGGGCTGACGAGCCGCTCGTCCGGTGACGGGTGGCCCATGATGTCCAGGGTGCCTTCCACCACCGGCTCGGGCATGAAGGCCAGCAGCCGGGCACGGGCCTGTTCGCGGGTCTGCTCGGTGAACCGCACCGGCTCGCCGAGCGCGTCGCCGATCGCCCGGGCCCGCTCGCGGGGGGTGGTGGCGGCCGGGCCGGTGAGCACGTAGGTGCGGCCGATGTGGCGGGTGTCGCGCAGGGCGGCCGCGGCGACCTCGGCGATGTCGGCCGGGTCGACGGACGGCAGGGCGACGTCGCCGAACGGCGCCGCCACCGCACGGTGCGCGCGGACCGTGTCGGCCCAGGCCAGCGCGTTGGAGTGGAACCCTCCGGGCCGCAGCGCCGTCCAGTCCAGGCCCGAGCCCCGCACCGCGTCCTCGAACGCCCGCAGCGGGGCGTGGGAGGGCGACTCCGGCCGGGTCCCCGCCCCCTGGGAGGACAGCAGCACGATCCGGCGCGCGCCGCCGGCCTTCACGGCGTCCAGCACGCCGTGCGGATCGGCCCCCGCGCCGGGGACCAGCACGAACACCGCCTCGGCGCCCTCCAGCGCCGGCCGCAGGCTTCCGGGGTCGGACAGGTCGGCCCGCAGGTGCCGCACGCCGTCCGGCTCCAGGGGCGGGTTGCGCGACACCGCCGTCACCGTCTCGCCCGCCTCGGCCAGCATGCGCACCAGCGGGCGGCCGACGTTACCGGTGGCCCCCGTCACCACGATCATGAGAATGCTCCCGTCTCCGTATCGTCGCGGGGCGTCCGCCCGCACGACCTCGGCGACGTTAGCATCCTGGATATAGTAGGTACCTAGAGGAAAGTATCGAGGTCGGAGGCGTGTGTGTGGAGTGACACGGCGAAGGCCGGGCCCGAGCTGGCCTGCCCGATCGCCCCGGTGGTCGACATCGTGTTCAGCCGGTGGACCACCCCGATCCTGTGGACGCTGCACGAGCACGGCCGGCAGCGGTTCGTCGAGCTGGAGCGCCGCATCGGCACGATCACGCCCAAGGTCCTGACCCAGCGCCTGCGGCAGCTGGAGCGCGACGGCCTGGTGCTGCGCACCTACCACCCCGAGGTGCCCCCGCGGGTGGAGTACGAGATCAGCGACCTGGGCCGCAGCCTGGCCCCCCTGTTCGCCTCGCTCGCCATGTGGTCGGCCGCCCACCTGGACGAGGTGGACCAGGCCCGCGAGCGCTACGACTCCACCGATCACCTGCCCGCCCGCCGTTCCTGACGTGTCGAGGCGGGGACGCGTCAGGCGATCCCGTTCTGATGGGCGTAGATGACGGCGTGGATCCGGTCCCGCAGGCCGAGCTTGCCGAGGATGCGGCTGACGTGCGTCTTCACGGTGCCCTCCGTGACGACCAGCCGGTCCGCGATCTCCTGGTTCGACATGCCCTGAGCGATCAGAGCGAGCACGTCCCGTTCCCTGGCGGTCAGCGCCGTCAGCGCGGCCAGTGCCGCGGTGCCGGGCGGGCGGGGCGCGGTACCGACGAAATGCCTGATCAGGCGGCGGGTCACCGTCGGGGCCGCCACATTGTTCCCCTGGGCGACGGACCGGACGGCGGCCACCAGGTCGGTGGCGAGGGTGTCCTTGAGCAGGAAGCCCGCGGCTCCGGCGCGCAGCCCGGCGTAGACGTACTCGTCCAGGTCGAAAGTGGTCAGAATGATCACGTGCGGCGGGCCGTCCGGACCGGCCGCGGCGCGCAGGCGGCGGGTCGCCTCGATGCCGTCGATGCCCGGCATGCGGACGTCCATCAGCACCACGTCGGGCCGCACCCGGCCGGTGACCTCCAGGACGGCCAAGCCGTCGGCGGCCTCGCCCGCCACGGCGATGTCGCCGGTCTCGTCGAGAATCATGCGGAAACCGGTGCGGACCAGGGCCTGATCGTCGGCGATCACCACGCGGATCACGCCGGTGACTCCAGCGGCAGCACCGCGACCACCTCGAAGCCGCCCGAGCCCGGCCCCGCCCGCAGCGTGCCGCCGAGAGCCGTCACCCGTTCGGTGAGGCCGCGCAGACCGTTGCCGAACACCGGGGCGGGCGCGGGCCCGCCGGTGTCGACGACCTGGATCCGCAGCAGGCCGGCGGCGAAGCGGAGGTCCACGCGGCAGCCGCAGCCCGGGGCGTGCTTGAGGCTGTTGGTCAGCGCCTCCTGGACGACGCGGTAGGCCGACAACTCCACCGCGGCGGGCAGCACGGCGGGCTCGCCGGTCACGGCGAACGCCACCTCGGTGCCGCCCGCCCGCACCCGTTCGATGAGCTCGGGCAGCGTGGCCAGGCTTGGCTGGGGGGCCAGCTCCGGGCCGGTGCGGATGAGGCCGAGCAGGCGTCGCATCTCGGCGAGCGACGCCCGCCCGGTGCCGATGACGTCGGCCAGCGCGGCCTCGGTGCGCTCAGGATGGCGTCGCAGCGCCGCCTGCGCGCCCTGGGCCTGGATCACCATCACCGACAGGCCGTGCGCGACGACGTCGTGCAGCTCGCGGGTGATCCGGCCGCGTTCGGTGGCCACCGCCAGGGCGGTGCGCTGCTCCTGCTCACGGGCCAGGTCGGCGGCCCGGGCCTCCAAGACGGCCAGGTGCGCCCTGCGGGTACGCGCGCTGTCGCCGACCGCCCACGCGACGCCGAGCAGCAGGGCGGGCAGCACCGCCTGCGCGGCGGCCTGCGCCAGCGGGTCCTGCGGCCCGCGCGGGACGGCCAGGAGGGATTGGGCGAACAGGTACTTGCTCCCGGCAGCGCCGTACGCGACGGTCAGGCAGATCCCGGCCACCACGGCCTGGACGGCGGCGAACGCGGCCACCGAGCGGCCGCGGGTCCGGGCGGTGGCGGCCACGGCGTACATGGTGAGCAGCGAGACCAGGTCCAGCGGCGTGTGCGGCAGGGCTGGGCACAGCAGGTGCCCGCAGGTCCCCGCGGCCGCCAGCCCCATGGCCGCCCCCGGCCGGCGGTGCCGGGCGAACAGGGCGAGCACGGTGACCAGGGCGGCCAGGCACCACCACAACCGCTGCCGCTGCCATTCGGGCACCGACCCGAACACCTTGAACATCGCCATCTCGTCCACCGGCCCGAGCAGCGTGCCGGGCCCGGACAGCACACTGGCCGCGAGCACCCCCGCGGTAAGGGCGACGTCGACGGCGAGCCGTCGCGCACCGGCCGAGACCCGCCCCAAGAGCCGCACGGCGGCAGGATACGCGGCCCGGCGGCGGCCCGGCATCTGCCGTGAGACGGACATCGATCTCCACCCGGCCGGCGCCGCGAGGCGGGATGTCCGTCCGGGGAGGGACGCCGGGGTCCGCCGGCCGGCGGACGCGCCGGGGCGGGGGGAACGGCGAGCCTTCAAGCCATGACTCCACGACTCGCCTCGGCGGCGCTGGCCGTGGCGCTGACGCTCGGCGCCACCGCCTGCTCGCCCGGACCGTCCGAGGGCCCGGCGGGAGCGACCGCCTCGCCGTCCCCCGACGACGTCCAGCGGGAACTGGCCGCGGCCCGGCGGTTCGCCCAGTGCGCCCGCGACCACGGCCACCCCGCCTTCCCCGACCCCGTGATCGAGGACGACCGGGTCACCTTCCCGGCAGGGGACGGGGACACCCCCCGGAAACGTGAGCTCGCCGCCCTGGAACGCGTCCCCGAGTGCCGCGCCATCATGAGCGAGATGGGCTCCCGCGGTTCCGCGCGAGGCCCCGCCCGCGTCCCGACCGCCGCCGAGCTCCGCCGGCTGCGGCAGCTGGCCCGGTGTGTCCGCGGCCACGGCGTTCCCGCATGGCCGGACCCCACCGCCGAGGGCATCTTCCCGGTCGGCTCCAGCCAGGTCGGCGACCCCAAGTCCGCCGCGGTGCGAAGAGCCTTCGAGTCCTGCGAACAGTACGCCCTCCCCGGCTTCGGCCAGCTCTCGTGAGGAACGGCCGGCCGGTTCCGATGCGGACCGGGGTGGTCCTGGCGGCCGTCCTCTGTGCCGCCTGCGCGGGGCCCGCGCCCGCGGACGGAGCGGGCGGGCCGCGGGTGGCGGTGACGTCGGCGCCGGTGACGCTGGGGGATGTGACGTCCCGGGTGTCGCTGCCCGGGGTGCTCGGCTTCGACGGGGACCGCAGCGTGGTCAGCGGCCTGCCGCCCGGGGTGGTGACGGCCGCGCCCCGTCCGGGGGCGGTGCTGCGGCGCGGGGCGCGGCTGTTCGCGGTGGCCGGGGTACGGGCGACGCTGCTGTACGGGACGGTCCCCGCCTACCGCCGTTTCGCGCCCGGCATGGGGGACGGCCGTGACGTCGAGCAGCTGGAGCGCAACCTCTCCGCCCTGGGCATGGACCCGGGTCGGGTGATGACGGTGGACCGGCACTTCTCCACGGCCACCGCGGCGGCGGTGCGGCGCTGGCAGGCCGCCCGGGGGCTTTCCGCCGCCCGCCGCACCGGCACCCTGGACCTGGGCGAGGTGGTCTTCCTTCCCGGCCCGGCCAGGGTCGCCCGGGTGGTCGCCGCCCCGGGGACGCTGGCCGGGCCGGGAGCCCGGATGCTGACGGCCACCTCCACGACGCGGGTCGTACGCGTGGCGCTGCCCACCGATCGGCGCCACCAGGTACGCGCCGGCGACCGGGTGGAGGTCCTGCCGCCGGGCGCCACCCGGCCCGTCCGGGGCCGGGTCCGCGCCGTGGGCGAGGTCGCCGCCGCGGCCGGGCAGGAAGGCGGCACGGCCACCGTCCCGGTGACGATCACGCTGATCAGGCCGGGCGCCGCCTTCACCGGGCTGGACCTGGCCCCCGTCCAGGTGGGCATCGTCGGCGAACGCCGCCGGGGCGTGCTGACCGTGCCGGTCACCGCCCTGCTGGCCCGCCCCGGCGGCGGCTACCAGCTGGCCGTGCTGGACGGCGCCGCGCGGCGCTTGCTCCCGGTCGAGCCCGGCCTGTACGACGAGGACGCCGGCACGGTCGAGGTGACCGGCGGGGGCCTTCGCGAAGGCGCCCGGGTGGAGGTGCCGCTGTCATGACCCCTGCCACCACGACCGGCGGCCGCCGGGAGGGAAGGTCCCGCGTCCGGGCGGCGGACCTGATGTCCCTGGCCACCGCCGGACTGCGGGCGCGGCGCCTGCGGGGCGTCCTGTCGGCGCTGGGCATCGCGATCGGGATCGCGGCGATCGTGGCGGTCCTCGGGATCACACGCTCCAGCCAGGCCGAGCTGCTCGGGCTGATCGACCGGCTGGGCACCGATCTGCTCACCGTCACCACGGGCCGCACCGTGGGCGGCGACGAGATTCAGCTGCCGGTCACCACCGGGGCGGCGGTCGCGCGGACCGACGGGGTGCGGCGGGTGACGGCGACCGCCCGGCTCGAGGACGGGCCGCGGGTCCGCCGCACCGACCGGATCCCCGACCACGGCGGCGGCGCCGTCGACGTGCGCGCCACCGAGCCCACCCTGCTCGCCACCCTGGACGGCGCCACGGCGGCCGGGGTCTTCCTCAGCGCCGCCACCGGCCGTTACCCGGTCGTCGTCCTCGGCCACGACGCCGCCGCGCAGCTCGGCGTCGCCCATCTCGACCCCGCGACCCGGATCCGCATCGGCGAGCACTGGTTCGCCGTCATCGGCGTGCTGCGGCCCCTGGAGCTCGCGCCGGAGATCGACCGGTCCGCCCTCATCGGCATGCCGGCCGCCGCCGGGCTCTTCGGCTACGACGGCCACCCCACCCGTGTCTACCTGCGGGCCGACCTGCGGCGGGTCACCGCGACCGCGGAGCTGCTCTCCCGCGCGGTCAACCCGCGGGCACCCAACACCGTCACGGTCAGCCGCCCCTCCGACGCGCTCACCTCCCGGATCCTGGTCGCGGGCTCCGGCACGTCGCTGCTGCTCGGCCTCGGCGCCGTCGCCCTGCTGGTCGCCGGGGTCGGCATCGCGAACGTGATGGTCATCTCGGTGCTGGAACGGCGCGGGGAGATCGGCCTGCGCCGCGCGCTCGGCGCGACCCGCCGCCACATCACCGTGCAGTTCCTGCTGGAGTCACTGCTGCTGGCGGCCCTCGGCGGCGCGGCCGGGACGGCGTCGGGCGCGCTCATCACGTACCTGACGGCCCTGAACCGCGGCTGGCCGCCCGTCGTCCCGGCCGGCGGCGTGGCCCTCGGCCTGGCCGCGGCACTGATCGTGGGCGCGCTGGCCGGGCTCTACCCGGCCGCCCGAGCCGCCCGCCTCGCCCCCACGGAGGCGCTGCGCGCCACGTGACCGGATTCCCCGCGTCTTCCGGCCGACGGGACGCCGCTCGCCGCCGCGCCGTGCGTACCATGGACGTGGTGACGGCGTTTTGCTCGATATCGTGATCGTTCCGGATTTCCGCGGCCAGCAGGCGCTGAACGCCTGGCTGGCCGGTCACGACGCCGGGGTGCTCCTGCAGGGGCCCGACCCCGACGGCGCCGATCCCGTCATGAACGGGATCGTGGTGGCGCAGGAACCGCCGCCGGGTACCCGTGTGGAGCGGTGGCGGGCGGTGACCGTGTGGGTCCGGGACGCGCCTGACGACGGCAGCGGGGTGCGTGAGCCGCGTGATCCCGCGCCGCCCTCGCGGACGCTCCAGGCCGGCCTTTCCGAGGAAGGCTGACGGTTCAGCGGGTGAGCAGGTCGCGGATGGCCTTGGTGACGTCGGCCGGGGACTCCTCGGCCATGAAGTGGCCGCTGGTGACCGTGGCGTGGTGCAGGCCGGGGGCCCAGGCGCTCCACAGGGACGCGGCGTCGAAGCCGAGGGCGGCGCCCCAGTCCTGCTGGAGGACGGCGACCGGCATGCGCAGCCGTGTGCCGGCGTCGCGGTCCGCCTGGTCGTGATCGGCGTCTATTCCGGCGGAGGCGCGGTAGTCGGCGACGATCGAGGGGACGGCGGCGCGGCAGGCGTCCAGGTAGGCGGCGCGGACGCCGGGCGGGATGACCTGCGGGCCGCCCGCCCAGATGTCGAGGAAGTGGCCGAAGAAGGCGTCCGGGGCGGCGGCGATCATGCGCTCGGGGAGGCCGGGCGGCTGGGCCATCAGGTAGAGGTGGAAGCCGACGGCCGCGGACCTGCCGCGCATCACCTCCCACATGTCCAGCGTCGGCAGCACGTCGAGGCAGGCCAGGTGGGTGATGGTGTCCGGGTGGTCGAGCCCGGCGCGGAAGGCGACCAGGGCGCCCCGGTCGTGCCCGGCCAGCGCGAACCGCTCGTGCCCCAGCGCGTGGGCCAGGGCGACGATGTCGGCGGCCATGGTGCGCTTGGCGTAGACGTCCGGACCGGTCTCGGCGGGTTTGTCGCTGGCGCCGTAGCCGCGCAGGTCGGGGCAGATCACCGTGTGGTCGGCCGCCAGGTCGGCGGCGACGTGCCGCCACATCAGGTGGGTCTGCGGGAAGCCGTGCAGCAGCACGACCGGGCTGCCCGAGCCCGCGACGGCGGCGTGCAGGCGCACGCCCTCGGCGACCTGGACGCGGTGGTGGGTGAAGCCGGGGATGGACGGTGTCATCGGTACTCCGTTTCGTGGCGGTGGGGGATGTCCTCAGCCTGCCGGGCGCGGATGAGCAACCGATGAGCACGGCATAGCGTGGTCGGAGGGGTGATGTCCCCGAAGGGGCGTGCGTCGCGGTGCGGCGTATCGGGTGACGCGGACGGCCGTGTCCGGGAACCCGAGGGGACTCCCCGGGCTGAGTGGCCGCTCCCGCGCGGCCCCGGCGCAGTGGTCGTCACGGTTCCGAGGAGAGGACGGGCGAGGGTGGAGGTCCGGTTCGGAGTGCTCGGGCCGGTGACGGCGTGGGAGGACGGCGGGGACGCGATCGCGTTGAGGGGGCCGCGGCACCGCGCCGTGCTGGCCCGGCTGATCGTCGCGCGCCGCCGGATCGTCCCGGTCACCCGTCTGGCCGGGGACCTGTGGACCGACCCGCCGTCCGACCCGGTGGGCGCGGTGCGCACCTTCGTGGCCGCGCTGCGCCGCGCCCTGGAACCCGGGCGCCCGCCCCGTGCCCCCGCCACGCTCCTGGTCACCGAGGGGCCGGGGTACGCGCTGCGCGCCGGACCGGGGTCGGTGGACGCCTGGCGCTTCGAGCGGGCGGTGGCCGCCGCCGCGACGCTCCCGCCCGCCGAGGCGCTGGCGCGGCTGGAGGAGGCGCTCGGCTGGTGGCGCGGCCCCGCCTACGCCGAGTTCGCCGCCGAGGACTGGGCCCGGGCGGAGCGTTCCCGGCTGGCCGAGCTGCGGCTGCACGCCGTCGAGCTCCGCGCCGAGACCCGCCTGGCGCTGGGCCTGGCCGCCGAGGCGGTGCCCGACCTGGACGCCCACGTCGCCGAACATCCCTGGCGCGAGGACGCCTGGCGCCTGCTGGCCCTCGCCCTGTACCGCACCGGCCGCCAGGGCGACGCCCTGGCGGTGCTGCGCCGCGCCCGCACCCTCCTGGCGGGACGGCTGGGCCTGGACCCCGGCCCCCGCCTGCGCCACCTGGAGACCGACATCCTCCGTCAGGCTCCCCACCTCGACCCCGGCCTGCCACGCGAACGAGACGACGCCGTCCAGCGCGCGGGTGAGGCGGGGCTCGCGGTGGACGCCGCCGCCGGGATCGCCGCGGCGGCCCCCAAGGCCGCCGCACCGGGCGACGCGCCTCACGGATCCGGCCCGACGGCGGACGCGGCACAGGTGTGGGCGCGGGCCGCGGACGCGTACGACCGGGTCGTCGCGTCGGGGGCGCGGGCGCGGCTGGAGTCGACGGTGGGGCTGATGCGCAGCCTCGCGGTGACCGGGGGCGGCGGCTTGGAGGAGGCCCGGCGGCACCGGGTGGCGGCCGTCGCGGCGGCCGAGGAGCTGGGCGACGCCGAGCTGACCGCCCGGGTGATCGGCGCGTACGACGTCCCGGCGATCTGGACCCGGGTCGACGAGCCCGAGCAGGCCGCGCGGGTGCTCGCGGCGGCCGAGCGCACCCTGGCGGATCTGTCGGCCGCCGGGCACGAGGCGGCGCGGGCTCGGCTGCTCGCCACGATCGCCGTGGAGTCGCGCGGCACCCGCGCGGCGCGCGGGCCCGAGGCCGCACGCCAGGCGGAGCGGCTCGCCCGGGGCCTGGACGATCCCGCGCTGCTGGCGTTCGCCCTCAACGGCGTGTTCATGCAGACCTTCCACCGGGCGGGCCTGGCCGGGGACCGGGACGCGATCGGCGCCGAGCTGGTCGCCCTGTCCGCCCGGCACGGCCTGGTCACCTTCGAGGTGCTCGGCCACCTCGTCCGCATGCAGGCCCGTGCCGCGCTCGCCGACTTCGCGACGGCCGAACGGCACGCCACCGCCGTGGACCACCTGGCCGCACGCAACGAGCTGCCGCTGGCGGGCGTGTTCACCCGCTGGTACCGCGCGCTCCGCCTCGCCGCCACCGGCCCGGGCCCGGCGCGGGAGGCGGAGACGGCCTACCGCGCCGCCGCCGCGCACCTGGACGGCGCCGGAATGCCCGGCCTTGAGCACGGCCTGCTGCCCCTCGCCCTGCTGTCCCTGCGGCTGAGCCGGTCACGGCCCTCCCAGACGTCCGGGACCGCCGGACCGGTGCCGGGGCCCGGCAGTGTGACCGCGGACTCCACCCCGGCGGCCGTCCCTGTCGACCGGACGGCCGTCCCCGACGGCCAGGTGGCGGAGGCCGCCGGCCAGGTGACCGGGCGGGCCCGCTGGGGGCCGTACCTGCCCTGGGTGCGTCCCCTGCTCCTGGCCCGGGACCGTCCCGGCGAGGCCGCGGCGGCGCTGCGGGAGATCCCTGAGCCACCGCGTGACCTGCTGTTCGAGGCCCTGTGGTGCCTCGTCGCCCGCGCGGCCGTCGCGGTCGGCGACCGGGAGACGATGGCGCGCGCCCGCGCCGAGCTCGCCCCCGCGGCGGCGGAACTGGCCGGGGCGGGCAGCGGGCTGTTCACCTTGGGTCCCGTCGCCGGGTACCTGAGCGATCTCGACGCCGCCCTGCGCCGCCCCCGGTGAGGGGACCCGGGCCCTCGCCTCACC
This sequence comes from Sphaerisporangium aureirubrum, assembly GCF_042658925.1. Classification (NCBI taxonomy): domain Bacteria; kingdom Bacillati; phylum Actinomycetota; class Actinomycetes; order Streptosporangiales; family Streptosporangiaceae; genus Sphaerisporangium; species Sphaerisporangium aureirubrum. The sequence goes on along the minus strand of NZ_JBHSRF010000066.1, from coordinate 34,334 downwards.
GGTTCCGGGAGGCCTAGACCGTGATGACGACCTTCCCCGGGGCGTGGCCCTCCTCCAGGTACCTGACGGCGGCCGGGATCTCCTCGAACGGGTAGCGCCGGTCGATGACCGGGGTGACCCTGCCGTCCTCGCAGAACTCGGTCAGCATCATCAGGTTCTCCCTGTTCTTCGGGCAGTTGACGGCGTCCGCCAGGACCACCCGCTGCGACGCGAACACCCCCATCGCCAGCGCCGAGAACGCGTGCCCGGCGGGCTGCACCCACCGGCCGCCCGCCCCGCCGATGACGACGAACGTCCCCTTGCGGGTCAGCACGCGGCGGCAGGCCGTCAGCGAGCGGCTTCCCGCGACGTCCAGCAGCAGGTCGTAGCGCCGCTCGCCGCGCGTGAAGTCCCGCGCGGTGTAGTCGACGACCTCGTGCGCGCCGATCGACCGCACCAGGTCCACGTTCCGCGTGCTGCACACGCCGGTGACCTCGGCCCCGGCCGCCCGGGCCAGCTGCACCGCGAACGTCCCCACACCGCCGGACGCCCCGTTGACCAGGACCTTCTGCCCCGGCTGGAGCCGTCCCTGGTCGTGCAGGGCGATCAGGGCGGTGTTGCCCGCCATCGGTATCGCCGCCGTCTGCTCGAAGGACAGGTTCTTCGGCTTGGGCGCCAGCTCGCTCTCCCGGACGCACGCGTACTCGGCGAAGCCGCCCTGGTGGACCAGCGCGAACACCTCGTCGCCGGGACGGAACCGCGTCACGTCCCTGCCGACCGCCTCGACCTCCCCGGCCACGTCGGTGCCGAGGACGGCGAACTTCGGCCGGCGCTGCCCGAGCCCGCCCATCAGCCGCGCCACACGCGGCTCGCCACGCATGTGGTGCCAGTCGTAGGGATTGACGGACGTCGCGCGCACCCGGACCAGTACCTCGGTGTCCCCGGGCACGGGCTTGTCGATGTCGGTGAGCTCCAGCACGTCGGGTGAGCCGTAGGAGCGTAAGACGAATGCCTTCATTGCGTACCCCTCATCCGCTGAGGCGCGGAACCCGTAGGCCGCGCTCACGGAACCGAGACTAAAAGTCACGCCCCGCCGGGCTCATCGGTCGAAAGTACGCCTGATCGAGGGCCGATCGGCGGGGGCCGGTCAGCTCCCGACGCGGTTGGTCTCGTAGGCCCACATGGCGATCTCGACGCGGTTGCGGGCGCCGAGCTTGGCCATCAGGCTGGCGACGTGGGTCTTGACGGTGCTGAGCGAGATGTGCAGCTCGTCGGCGATCTCGCTGTTGGTGCGGCCCCGGGCCACGGTGACCAGGATCTCCTCCTCGCGGTGGGTGAGCGCCTCGATGGGCCGGACCGGGGGTGAGGCGGGGCCGGTGCGGGCGAACTTCCCGAGCAGGCGCGCGGTGACGCTGGGCGCGATGAGCGCGTCGCCGTCGGCGGCGGCGTGCACGGCCTGGGAGAGCAGGGCCGCGCCGGCGTTCTTGAGCAGGAAGCCTCTCGCGCCGGCCCTGAGGGCGCTGTAGACGTACTCGTCCAGGTCGAACGTGGTGATGACCACGACGGCGAGGGGGTTGTCCACGCCCGGCCCGGCGAGGGCGCGGGTGGCGGCGATGCCGTCCAGGCCGGGCATGCGGATGTCGAACAGGCACACGTCGGGGCGCAGGCGCCGGGCGAGCTCGACGGCGCGGCGGCCGTCGGCGGCCTGGCCGATCACCTCGATGCCGGGCTGAGCGTCGAGGATCATCGCCAGGCCGGTGCGGACGATCTCCTGGTCGTCGGCGACGAGCACCGTGACGCTCATGTCGCCGCCCCGGCCCGCGGCAGCACGGCGGTGACCGTCCAGCCCCGCTCGGGGTCCGGCCCGGCGACGCAGGTGCCGCCGAGCAGGGTGGCGCGCTCGCGCATGCCGATGAGGCCGTAGCCGGGGGGCGCGGCCGGGCCGCCGGCGCCGTCGTCGCTGACCCGCAGGCGCACCGTGGTGTCGTCGGCGGTGACGCGGACCTCGATGCGGGTGGCGTGCCTGGCGTGCCGCCGGGCGTTGGTCACCGACTCCTGGGCCAGCCGGAAGACCGCCGCCGTGATCGACGGCGGGAGGTCGTCGAGGTCGCCGGACGTCTCCACCTCGACGGACGGCCCCGAGCGGAACCGACCGGCCAGCCGCCGCAGGTCCTCGACGCTGCGGCCGGGGACCAGCTCCGCGGGCTGGTCGCGGCGCAGGACGCGGACCATGGCGCGCATCTCGTCCAGGGCTCGCGCGGCCTCGGCCTCGATCACGCGCAGCGCGTCGGTGGCGGCGTCCGGCCGTGACTCGGAGGTGGCGAGGCCCGCCTGCGCGCGGATCGCCATCGCCGAGACGTGATGGGCGACGGTGTCGTGCAGGTCCCGGGCCAGCTGTTCGCGTTCCAGCAGCTTGACCTGGTCGAGCTCGCGCATCCTCGCCCGGGAGCGGTAGCGGAACGCCACCCCGAGGGCGATGGCGGAGAACATGACGGCGATCGCGGGGAGCACGTCGGCGGGGGCGATGCGGTCGGAGACGAACGACAGGGTGACCGCGGTGAGCATGACGCCCATCCCGATCACGGCCTCGCGCCCTGCTCCCCACCGGAACAACGCGTACACGACCAGCAGCAGGAATCCCTGGGTGTTGGTCTCCACCGGCACGCCGCCGGTCAGCAGCGGGACCAGGCTCGTGGTGCCGAAGACGACGAGGACGACCGTCAGGGGATGGGTCCTGCGCCACAACAGCGTGGGCACCAGGGCGACGGTGACGGCCACCGCCAGGACCCGTAACGGGAGATCGGGCCGCAGGAACCCTTCCACCACGGCGAGCGGCGCGAACAGCGCCACGAGGGCCCAGTCCCGCCACACCCGCCGGGGCGGGTCGGGGGGACGGGGCTCATCCCACACCGAGCGAACGAGGCCGCGCACGCAATCATCGTACGGAAGGCGGCGGCGCCGCGGACCGGACGTGAGGCGCCTGTTTTCACCGGGGGTCAGGAGGCGGGCAGGCGGGAGGTGGCGTCGGGGGCGGTGTCGGCGATCAGGTGGCCGAGCAGGGCGATGGACTCGGCTGCCGGGCTGCCGGGGGCGGCGTGGAACAACATCAGGATCTGGCCGTCGCTGCCGGCTACGGCCAGCTTCTCGAAGTTCAGCTCCATGGGGCCGACCTGGGGGTGGCGCAGGCGCAGGACGCCGCTGGTGCGGGGGCGGATGTCGTGGCGGGCCCACAGGCGGCGGAACTCCTCGCTGCGCACCGCCAGCTCGCCGACCAGCTCGGCCAGGTAGGAGTCGCGGATCTCCGGGCCCGTCAGGGCGCGCACCGACGCCACCAGGCTGCGTGCGCACTTCTCCCAGTCGTCCTCGTACAGCGCCCGCACCCCCGGGTCGAGGAAGGTGGCGTGCAGGACGTTGAACCCGCAGGTGACGCCGTACAGGGCGGCGGCCAGGGGGTTGGCCACCAGCACGTCCTTGTAGCGCCCCACGACCATGGCCGGGATGTCGAGCCGGGACATCACCAGTTCCCGCAGCCCGCACGGCACCCGCTCGGGCTGGCGCCGGACCGCCCGCCGCCGCACCGGCCGGGCCAGCCGCCGCAGTTCGGCCAGCCCTTCCTCGTCCAGGCCCAGCACCCGCGCCAGCGCGTCCACGACCTGCGCCGACGGATGCCGGTCCCGTCCCTGCTCCAGCCGCAGGTAGTACTCCGCGGAGATCCCCGCCAGCTGCGCGACCTCGTCCCGCCGCAGCCCCGGCACCCGCCGGCGCCCCCCCGTTCCCAATCCGGCCTCCTCGGGCCTCACAAGGTCACGCCGGGAGCGCAGGAACACCCCCAGCTCATTGCTCTCACTCATGCCCTCAGGCTAGGCGCGCTCCCCCCAACCAGCCTGGTCCTGCCACAACCCCCCGGAACCGCCCAGACCGCCCCCCAGCTACCAGGGGGGCGGCGTTTTGGGCCTCCTCACCACCCGGGAACGGCCCAGAAGGCGGGTGGGGCCCGCCACCCGGGCGCGGCCGGCGGAGGGCGTGTGCCGGAGCATCACCGGCCGGGACTTCGTCAGCCTCGTCTCCGGGGGAGCGGGGGTGGCGCGCCTCACATCGCCCCCCATGTGGCCGACGGTCTGTGCGTCCCACGTTCGGGAGGAACAGGGGTGACGTGCATCACAACGCCACCTGCGTGGCGGTGCATGTCCATGTCGCGACACCGATCAAGTAACCGTTGTCGGCAGGGCGGCGACCGTCATCCGGTCACGTGGAGGACCCACGTGACCGGACGCTCGGCTCCGCTCACCGCCCGGGTGCGGCGAAGCGGACGATGTACGGCTGGGCGCCGGAGAGGCGGATCCGCTGCACGTGCTCGGGCACGAAGCCGTGGCCGATTCCGGTGGCGATGTCACCGCCGCCCGGGAGCAGCAGCACGGCCGTCCCGCCGGGTGCGAGCACGCGGCGCAGTTCCCGCCACCACGCCGAGGGATCCCCGGCCAGCGTTCCGCCCGCCCCGACCTGCGCGCCCCACGGCGGGTTGCACAACACCCGGTCGGCCACCCCGCCGGGGACGGGCAGCCGCCCCGCGTCCGCCTGCTCGACGCTGATGGGCACGGCGGATCGCACGCCCCCGCCGGGCCATCCCACAGGGGGCGGCGATCCGTCCCCGATGAGCAGGCGATCGGTGTCCGCGGCGGGCGCCCCGGCGGCGTTCCGCCGGGCGGCACGGACCGCGGCGGGCGAGAGGTCGAAGCCGTACAGGTGAGACCCCGGCTGCTGCAGGTACGCCTCGATCAGGAGGGTCCCGGCGCCGCAGCAGGGATCGAGGACGGTGTCGCCGGCCTGGACGCCGGCCAGGCGGGCCATCGCGGCGGCCACCGGCGGGTGCAGGCTCCCAGGCAGGGTGATCCCCTTGTAGGCGCGCCGATGCAGCGGACGCTCCCCGACCCGCAACATGAGGCTTGCCCGCACGCCGTCCATGGCCAGCCGCCATCCCCCGCCGGTGGCCGCGGGCACGGCTCCCGAGCGCCGGGAGTGGTACCCGACCCCCAGCCGCCGCGCCAGAACCGGCCCGACGGCATCCTCCACGTCGTACCGGTTGAACCTCCGCCTGCCGAGGAACGACGCCGACACCTCGACTCCGGTGAGTGCCCCGCCCCCCGTGTACCGCTCCCGCAGCCGCACCACGCCCAAGGCGTCCACCGCCGCCGCGAGCTCCGCCAGCGCCCCCAGCCCCTCCCTGCCCGGGCCGATGTCAGGACACGCCCCGGCCAGCAGGAACACGTCATCCGCCGTACTGGCGGCTCTCCATCCGCTGGCTCCCGCCCGGAAATGCACCTCGCGATGCCCAAGACGAGTGACGGTCACCCCGTCGCTCTGCAGGATCTCGGCCGCGACCACCGTCTCCAGCCCGCGCACACACCGCGCCACCAGGCGCGCCGCCGTCACAGAACGGCAGCCGCGCCAGGACGCAGGGCAACAAGAAACCACGCGCGAATGCGCATAAATCGTTCTTCTCCCACGTCGGCCCCGGGAACGGCACCCCACCGCCCCGCATCACCGGCAACGGGACAGACCACGTCTCACCGGCGGGGACCTAACCGAGCGGAAAGAAGAACTGCATGATCACCACCCTAACGCCCCCACCCTCACCCCCTCAACCGAAATCCCCGCCCCCCAACCAAGCCCCGGCCGCACCCCCACGGTCGCCCAGCCGGGATCAGTCGTTGCGGTCAGGGGGTGGAAGCGGTCGCGCGGTGGGTGGTGACGGCGTGGTGGGTGTCGGCGGTGATCAGGGCGGAGTTGATGGCGGCGGCGGCGCGGACGCCGGACCAGGCGGCGCCGATGACCTGTTCGAGGGGGTCGGCCAGGTTTCCGGCGACCCAGACGCCGGGGACGGTGGTGGCGCCGGTGGGGTCGGCGGGGATGTGGGTACCGATCACGTGGTCGCCCAGGAGGCGGTCGGCGGGGGTCAGGCCGAGGGTGGTGAGGACGTCGGCGCGGGCGGTGAGGCGGGTGGCCACCACCAGGGCCTGGCGGGGGATCGTGCGGCCGTCGTCCAGGCGGACGCCGGTGAGCCGGTCGCCGGTCACCTCGACGGCGGCCACCCGGCTCTCCACGACGGGGATGCCGCGCGCGGCCAGTTGCTCGCGCTCGTCCGGGCCGGGCTCTGGGGCGGTGTGGGTGAAGTAGGTGACGTCGGCGCTCCATTGCCGCCACAGCAAGGCCTGGTGCACCGACATCGGGCCGGTGCCCACCACGCCGATCGCCTGGTCGCGGACCTCCCACCCGTGGCAGTACGGGCAGTGCAGCACGTCCCGCCCCCACCGCTCGGCCAGGCCGGATATGCCGGGCAACTCGTCCACCAGCCCGGTCGCCACCAACAGCCGCCGCGCCACGACGGTGCGCGCGCCGTCCGAGGTGGGCTTTCCGTTCGACACGGCGGCGCCGTCCAAGAGGGCCGCACCGTCGTCCGGTGCGGTCCGGGCTTCGCGGACGGCGTCGTTCCCCGCTGTGGTTCCGGTCGGCGGCGCGCCCCGGTCGTCCACCGTGGCGATCTTCTCCAGCGTGACGTCGAAGTCTCCGTCGGGGCGGCGGCGGATCGCGCCGGCGGTGGCTGTCACGATCTCGCCGCCGTAGCCGGTCACCTCGGCACGGCCGATGGCCAGCAGTTCGCCGGGTGGGGTGCCCTCGCGGGTCAGGTAGGTGTGGACGTGGGTCGCCGGGGCGTTGCGGGGGTGGCCGGCGTCGATCACGAGGACCGACCGGCGGGCCCGGGACAGCGTGAGCGCGCCGCTCAGGCCGGCGGCACCGCCGCCGATCACCACGACGTCGTACCGTTGTCGACCGGGACGGGGTCCTGTCTGTTCTTCTGTCTTCGTCATGAGTGGATGCTCGGCCCGTACCGCCCTCTTTGACAAACTGTCTTGCCGTATCGGCAAGAGGGTGGCTCAGGAGCGGCCGGCGGCGGCGAACATGACGACGACGCCCAGGGAGGCGAGCAGGAGGTTGGCGAACAGTTCGTAGCCGGTGACGAAGTCCAGGCGCGGGATGATCTGGCGGTTGAAGAAGTTGAGGATCGGCCCGAAGAACGGCTGGACGGCCAGGTGGTCGATGGCTCCGCTGACGCCCTGCACGGTCATGATGAAACCGATGGTCGCGATGGCTTTGCGCATGCCGGGAAGCCTAGGAACCCCGCGCTACCCGGCGAATCGGCCATAAGGCCCTCGTGCCCGGCCGATCGTCGCGGGCTCCGGACGTGCGGAGCGACCAAAGTAGCGGGCCGGGGTGACTTCGGTATCGGCCTGGGCCGCCGGGGTCCGGGAGCGGGCCGGGGCGCCGTAGGCTCCCGGGCAGGATGGAGACTCAGACCCCCGCGCCGCGGCGGCGCCTTCGCAATGGCCTGGTGGACACCGCCCTGTTTCTGCTGGCGGTGTCGTTCGGGGTGGTCGCGGCCGCCATGCGCTGGGACGCGGAGGCGCTTCCGGTGCCCAAGTGGCTGTTCAACCTCGACCAGCTCAGCGGCGCTCTGGGCTGCGCGGCGTTGTGGCTGCGCCGCCGCCACCCCGTGGGGCTGGCGGTCACGCTGGTGGCGGTGTCGACGTTCTCCGAGCTGGTCGCGGGCGCGATGCTGGTGGCGCTGTTCACCGTGGCGGTGCATCGGCCGCCGCGGATCACCTGGGCGGTGTACGGGCTGAGCCTGCTGGCGGCGCTGTCCTACTCGCTGCTGCGGCCGGAGCCCGGCGCGTCGTGGGTGCTGCTGATGATGATGGGGGTGGTGGCGCAGAGCGCGGCGGTCGGGTGGGGCCTGTTCGTGCACCACCGGCGCCGCCTGATGGAGTCGCTGCGCGAGCGCGCGGTGCGCGCCGAGACCGAGGCGCGGCTGCGCGCCGAGCAGGCCCAGCACCACGCGCGCGAAGAGATCGCCCGCGAGATCCACGACGTCCTCGGCCACCGCCTGTCGCTGCTCAGCGTGCACGCCGGGGCACTGGAGTACCGTCCCGGCGCGCCCCCGGAGGACCTGGCACGAGCGGCCAAGGTGATCCGTGAGAGCGCGCACCAGGCACTACAGGATCTACGCGAGGTGATCGGCGTCCTGCGCGCCCCCGTGGGTGAGCTTCCCCAGCCCACCCTGGACGACGTACGCCACCTGGTGGCCGAGTCGGGCCTGGCCGGGATGCGCGTGCACCTGTGCGAGCACACCGAGGGCACCGTCCCCGGCGCCCTGGGCCGCACCGCCTACCGGATCGTCCAGGAAGCCCTCACCAACGTCCGTAAACACGCCCCCGGCGCCGAGGTCACCGTCCGCCTGTCGGGTTCCCCCACCGGGGGACTGACCGTGGAGATCCACAACACCCCGCCCGCGCCAGGGGCCGGCCCACCGGGAACCCCGGACACGCCCGGCGGCACGTCCGTGACGGCGAGCATGCCCGTGGTGAACTCCCCGGCTGCAGCCGGGACGCAGAGGCTCTACCTGCCGGGAACGGCGGGCCGGACGGCGCCGGCGTCGGTGATGGCCGCGCCGGAGGGCTCCGGGGGGCAGGGGCTGATCGGGCTGGGGGAGCGGGTGGAGCTGGTGGGAGGGCGGCTGGAGCACGGGGCGACGGGGGCAGGTGGATGGCGGGTGGCGGCTTGGTTACCCTGGCCGTCGTGAGGCCATCGCAGGACGTCGTCGGCGCGCCGGAAACGTGGACGGTCGATGTGCTGATCGTGGACGACGATCCGCTGGTGCGGGCGGGGCTGGCGATGATGCTGGGCGGGGCGCCCGACATCCGGGTGGTGGGCGAGGCCGGTGACGGCACCGAGGTGCGGCCGCTGGTGGATCGGCACGCTCCCGACGTGGTGCTGATGGACATCCGGATGCCGGCGATGGACGGCCTGGCCGCCACCGAGGCCCTGCGGGCCCGGGAGGGGGCGCCGGAGGTCATCATGCTGACCACCTTCGACGCCGACGCCCATGTGCTGCGGGCGCTTCGGGCGGGGGCGGCGGGGTTCCTGCTCAAGGACACCCCGCCCGCCGAGATCGTCGCCGCCGTACGCCAGGTGGCGCGGGGCCGCCCCGTGCTGTCCCCCTCGGTGACGCGGCGCCTGATCGCCCGGGTCGCCGAGTCCGGCCAGGACCGCCGCCGCGCCGAGGCGGCGGGACGCCTGGCGCTGCTCAACGACCGCGAGCGGCAGGTCGCGGTGGCGGTCGGCCAGGGCCGGTCCAACGCCGAGATCGGTGCGGTGCTCCACCTGAGCCTGCCCACCGTCAAGACCCACGTGTCGGGCGTCCTCGCCAAACTCGGCTTCAACAACCGCGTCCAGATCGCCCTGCTCGTCCACGACGCCGGCCTGCTGGACGACCACCCCGACACCGGCTGACGCCGTACCGGGACCGTGGCGGCCTTCCGGGCATGGTCCCGTCCGGCGCGTTCGCCGGGGGTCAGGGGGAGTCGGTGGTGTGGTCCTCGTCGACGATGTCGGCGGCGGAGATGACGATCCTGGGGTCGGGGGTGCCGACCACCTGCTTGTCCTTGTCCTCGTAGTCGAACAGGCTGAGGACGTGGCGCATGGCTTCCAGGCGGGCGCGTTTCTTGTCGTTGCTCTTGATGACCGTCCAGGGGGCGGAGTCGGTGTCGGTGTGGAGGAACATCTCCTCCTTGGCCTGGGTGTAGTCGTCCCATTTGTCGAGGGAGGCGATGTCCATGGGGGAGAGCTTCCACTGCCGTACCGGGTCGACCTGGCGGATGACGAAACGGGTGCGCTGCTCGGCCCGCGACACCGAGAACCATAGTTTGACCAGGCTGATCCCGGACTGGACGATCATGCGCTCGAACTGCGGGGTCTGCTGGATGAACTCCGCGTACTGCTGGGGGGAGCAGAAGCCCATCACCCGTTCCACCCCGGCGCGGTTGTACCAGGAGCGGTCGAACAGCGCGATCTCCCCGGCGCCGGGCAGGTGGGCGATGTACCGCTGGAAGTACCACTGGCCCTGCTCGCGCTCGCTGGGCTTCTCCAGGGCGATGACGCTGGCGCCGCGCGGGTTGAGGTGCTCCATGAAGCGCTTGATGGTGCCGCCCTTGCCGGCGGCGTCCCGGCCCTCGAAAAGGATCACCAGCCGCCCGCCGGTCGACTTCAACCAGTACTGCAGTTTCAGCAGCTCGATCTGCAGCAGCCGCTTGTCGCGGTCGTAGTGGGCGCGGGAGACGCGCGTGTCGTAGGGGTAGTGCTGGCGCCAGGTGTCGACGGGCGTGCCGTCGGACCGCACCAGTGTCGGGTCGTCGTCATCGTCGTCCTCCACCCACAGGCCGGGCATGGTGCGCAGCAGCTCGCTGCGCTGGGCGGCGGCCTGCGGGCCGACGATCGGCGAATCCGGCCCGTTCACCGGGGCGCCTTCACGGCCTGGGCGGCGGACACCGTCATGGGGTTCATACCTCCCCATCTGACACCACAGCGCGCGCTTAATCCCACCGGGGTGCCTCCGTTGGGGAATTCACCCGGCGTCCACCGCTGAGCCACCTTCCCCCCTAACCGGCCCCTAGGGCGCCGCGGGCGGGTGCCGCCGGGCGGGCCGCGGCGGCGACCCTGCCAGAGAGTCCCCCCACCCCGAAGGAGATCACGATGAAGAGGATAGTCGCGTCGTTCTTCCTGTCGCTGGACGGCGTCATGGAGGCACCGGAGAAGTGGCACTTCCCGTACTTCAACGACGAGATGGGCCAGGCGGTGGAGGAGCAGCTGTTCGCCGCGGACACCATGCTGATGGGACGGCGCACCTATGAGGAGTTCTCCGGGGCGTTCGCCGGCAAGACCGCCGAACAGGACCCGATCGCGGGGCGGATCAACGCCACCCCCAAGTACGTGGTGTCCACCACCATGACCGGCGCCGACTGGGAGAACAGCACGCTGATCGGCGGCGACGTCGTGGAGGAGGTCACCCGGCTCAAGCAGGGCGGCGGCGGCGCCATCGCGATGAGCGGCAGCGCCACGCTGGTGCGGACCCTGCTGTCGGCCGGGCTGGTCGACGAGCTGCGGCTGCTGGTGCACCCGATCGTGGTGGGCGCCGGGGCCCGCCTGTTCGACGAGTCGGCGCAGATCCCGCTGCGCCTGGTGGAGTCGCGGACGTTCGCCACCGGCGTGCTGCACCTGACCTACGCCCCCGAGGCCTGAGCGGCGCTCATCGCCAGCCGTCGTCCTCGACCCCGCCGGGCACCGGGGCGGCCGGGTCGTAGGGCGCGCGGGTGAACACGAAGGTGTTGAGGTCCAGGTGGCTGACCGTGCCGTCGGGGCGCCGCACCACGCGCAGGGTCTCCCCGGCGTAGTAGCCCTCCAGCCCGACCCAGGTGCCGTCCTCGCGGGCGGCGAACCGGGAGGCGCGGCCGTGCACGCCAGCGGGGGTGATGGTCAGGTCGCGTCCCGAGCGCAGCCGCAGCACGTACGGCGCGGGTCCCCAGTACCAGGGGCCGGTCAGCTCCAGCAGGCCGGTGTCGCATTGGGCGGGCCGCCAGGCGCGGGGCACGGCGGGCTCGTGGGCGTCCAGGATGTCCAGCAGGTCGGTGCCGATGGCGGGGCGCAGCCCGGAGGTGGCGTTGGCGAGGATCACCACGCCGGTGCCGTCGGCCGGGTCGGCCCACACCAGCGACAGGAAGCCGGGCATGGAGCCGCCGTGCCCGGCCAGGCGGCGTCCCCGGTGGCGCAGCAGCTGGACGCCGAGGCCGTAGCCGCCGGTCCAGGCGTCGGCGTCGTCCACCGCGGCGGGCTCGCGCATCTCGGCGAGGGTGGCGCGGCTCAGCACGGCCTGGTCGCCGAGGGCCAGGAACGCCGCCCACCGGCCGAGGTCGCCCAGGGTGGACCACAGCTGCCCGGCGGGGGCCATGGCCACCGCGTCGTGCTCGGGTTCGGGCAGCAGCACGTCGGCGTAGGGGTGCACGGCGTACCCGCGGGCGTGCGGCGCGCGGGGCCGCGGGGTGGTGTCGCGCATGCCGAGCGGCTCCAGCACCTCCTGCCGCACCGCCTCGTCCCACGGGACGCCGCGGTGCCGGGCCACCAGCTCGCCGAGCAGGGCGTAGCCGACGTTGGAGTAGTGGTAGCGGCGGCCGGGGCGGTGGCGGGCGGCGGTGGCGTCCAGCGAGGCGGTCAGCGTGTCGGCGTCCACCCCGGCGGTGCGCTCCCACCAGGGGCCGGGCGGCTCGGCGGTCAGCCCGGCGGTGTGCGACAGCAGCTGGGCGATCGTGACCTCGCCGACCGCCGTGCCCGGCAGGTGCTTGTCCAGGGGGTCGTTGAGGTCGACCAGCCCTTCGTCGCGCAGCCGCATCACCGTGGTGGCGACCAGGGTCTTGGTGATGGAGCCGATGCGGTACTGGGTGGCGGGACCGGGCGGGGCGTCCTCCACCTGGCCGCGTGCCCCCGACCAGACGGGCTCGCCGTCCCGGAGCACCGTCGCCAGCAGTGACGGCACGCGCGCCTCGGCCTGCTCGATCGCCAGCCGGCGCAGCAGTGCCCGCGCCGTACCCTCCAGAACCGCCGCCATGGCCGACCTCCCGCTTGCGTGAACCGTGTGCACGGTCCGGGGGAGGATACCGCCCTGACCACCCGGTGAGCCGTGACCCGCGGCCCGGCCGGGCGGGCGCCGCCCGGCGCGGCGGTCACCTCCGCGGGGCCGGGCGGGGGTGCGGCCTCGTGCCGCCGCGGGAGATCGCACGGGTAGATCAGTGAACCCTTCTGGAAAGTTGCCGAGTATTGATCTCGCGTTTCTAATCAACGGAGACGGGATCAACACCGCTTCTATCTCGTGGAAAAGTCCATCGGTCATCGGCGCCTCCAGATCTCGACAGAGGAGAACTCCCCATGTCATCGGACCACCTGACCAGGTCACCGCTAATTTCCACGCTCCTCGCGCCCGGCAGGCTGCGCACGGCCGTCGCCGTTTTGGCCGGCACCCTGCTTCTCCTGCTCTTCACGGCCGCCCCCGCCGGCGCGATGCCGCTGCGTGCCCTCGACTGCCCGGCCCCTTCATGGGTCAAGGTCGCGCAGTCCAACAGCGCCGGATCGGTCAACCACAGCAACTCGGCCGTCTCGCTCAGCCCCGGCGGCACCGTCGAACTCCGCTACAGCCAGCCCTCGACCCGTTATGTAAGCCATTTCGGCGACATACGTCCCAGCACCCGGGCGACTTTCAACTTCTACGAAATCAATTCGGGCACCCTTATCTACTCGCACACCACCTGGCCGTCGCGCAATAACGGCGTCATCCACCAGGAATACGAGGTGTCTCCCATCAACGTTCCCCCCGGCGTGGTGCTCACCATCTGGACCACGTTCAACGACGAATGCGGCGCCGGCCTGATCGATATGCACCTCGGCTACCTCAGCATGATCGCCTGACCCGCGGATCCGGAACGAAACGGCCCAGGACGGCCGGACCATGACCGTCCTGGGCCACGCCCGCGGGCGGGGACCGGCTGCTCTACGCTTGGCGAAAGCGCTGCGCGGGAGGGGTTCGGTGACGACGGGATCGGACAGGACCCCCGGCGCGACGCTGGACGCGGTCCTGGAGCGCATCACCTACGCCAACGAGGAGACCGGGTACACCATCGCGCGGGTGGCGGTGGAGCGGGGCGGGGACGATCTGGTGACGGCGGTGGGGCCGTTGCTGGGGGCGCAGGTGGGGGAGAGTCTGCGGCTGACCGGGCGGTGGGGGTCGCATCCCCGGTACGGCAGGCAGTTCGAGGTGTGGTCGTACACGACGGTGCTGCCGGCCACCGTGCAGGGGATCCAGCGTTATCTCGGGTCGGGGCTGGTGAAGGGCATCGGGCCGCGGATGGCGGAGCGCATCGTCGATCATTTCGGGCTGGACACCCTGGAGGTGATCGAGTCGGCGCCCGAGCGGCTGGTGGAGGTGCCGGGGCTTGGGCCCAAGCGCACCAAGATGATCGCGGTCGCGTGGGAGGAACAGAAGATCATCAAAGAGGTGATGATCTTCCTGCAGGGGGTCGGGGTGTCCACCTCGATCGCGGTGCGCATCTTCAAGCAGTACGGCGACGCCTCCATCACGGTGGTGCGCACCGAGCCGTACCGGCTGGCCGACGACGTGTGGGGCATCGGGTTCAAGACGGCCGACACCATCGCCCAGGCGGTCGGCATCCCGCACGACAGCCCCGACCGGGTGAAGGCCGGGCTGCGGTACACCCTGTCGCAGGCCGCCGACGGCGGGCACTGCTACCTGCCGGCGCCCAACCTGGTGGGCGACGCGGTGAAGATCCTCGAGGTGCCGGCCGAGCTGGTGGCCTCCTGCCTCGACGAGCTGGCCGCCGACGAGGGGGTGGTGCGCGAGGAGGTGCCCGCCGGGGACGGCACGGTGCCCGCGGTGTACCTGGTGCCGTTCCACCGGGCGGAGCTGTCGCTGGCGGGGTCGCTGCTGCGGCTGCTGGAGGGCGGCCACGACCGGCTGGGCGTGTTCCGGTCGGTCGACTGGGACGCGGCGCTCGGGTGGCTGCGCGAGCGCACCGGCACCGAGCTGGCCGCCGGGCAGGCCGAGGCGGTGCGCCTGGCGCTCACCTCCAAGGTGGCGGTGCTGACCGGCGGCCCCGGGTGCGGCAAGAGCTTCACGGTGCGTTCCATCGTGGCGCTGGCCCGGGCCAAGAGGGCCAAGGTGGTGCTGGCCGCGCCCACCGGCCGGGCGGCCAAGCGGCTGTCGGAGCTGACCGGGCACGAGGCCACCACCGTGCACCGGCTGCTGCAGCTGCGGCCCGGCGGGGACGCCACCTTCGACCGGGACAACCCGCTGGACGCCGACCTGCTGGTGGTGGACGAGGCGTCCATGCTGGACCTGCTGCTGGCCAACAAGCTGATCAAGGCGGTCGCCCCCGGCGCGCACGTGCTGCTGGTGGGGGACGTCGACCAGCTGCCCTCGGTGGGGGCCGGGGAGGTGCTGCGCGACCTGCTGGCGGCCGAGGTGCTGCCCCGGGTGCGGCTGACGCAGATCTTCCGGCAGGCGCAGAAGTCGGGGGTGGTGGTCAACGCGCACCGCATCAACACGGGCCTGCACCCGGCCCTGGAGGGCATGTCGGACTTCTTCCTGTTCCCCTGCGAGGAGCCCGAGGAGATCGCGGCGCTGACCGTGGACGTGGTGTCGCGGCGCATCCCGCGCCGGTTCGGCCTGGACCCGCGCCGCGACGTGCAGGTGCTGGCGCCGATGCACCGGGGCGCGGCCGGGGCGGGCAACCTGAACACCGCGCTGCAGGAGGCGCTGACCCCCGCGCGGGAGGGCATGCCCGAGCGGCGGTACGGCGGGCGGGTGTTCCGCATCGGCGACAAGGTCACCCAGCTGCGCAACAACTACGACAAGGGCACGGCCGGGGTGTTCAACGGCACCGTGGGGGTGGTCACCGACCTGAGGCCCGAGGACGGCAGGCTGACCGTCCGCACCGACGAGGACGAGAACGTCGACTACGCCTTCGACGAGCTGGACGAGCTGGCGCACGCCTACGCGGTGTCCATCCACCGCTCCCAGGGCAGCGAGTACCCCGCGGTGGTGATCCCGCTGGCCACCAGCGCGTGGATGATGCTGCAGCGCAACCTGCTGTACACGGCGGTGACCCGGGCCAAGAGACTGGTGGTGCTGGTGGGGTCGCGCCGGGCGCTCGGGCAGGCGGTGCGCACCCGGGGCGCCGGGCGGCGGCACACCGGCCTCACCCACCGGCTGCGGCAGGACTGACCCCCGCGCGGGGATTAGGCCCGCCGGTGCGGGCCGATAGTGATCATTGTTTCGGGGTAGTCCGGGCAATGTGCACCCCATAGGCGTCTCAAATGCTGACAAAGACCGTAACTCGCCCCGGCGGCCCCACATGGCCTCCCACGTCCGCATTCGTCCTCTGTGGTGGCCGAAATGTGATCTAACTCGCCCAAAAGATGTACGTATCGGTGCCCATGCCTATTAGGGTTTTTTCATGGGACTTTGCCGACTGGGGGAGAAGTGACCGTGCGGGACGTTCGTCAGCGTCTTAGGACCCCGATCACCGCGCTGGCCCTGGTGGTCGCGGGCCTGCTGACCGTGTCGTCGTGCTCCGGTGGCGGTCCCGCCCTGCCCGGTGCCTCCTCCGGGCCGGACGCCTCCACCGCGCCCCCCGTCCCCGCGCCCACCATCAAGATCAGCCCGGTGAAGGGCGCGGCCAAGGTCCGCCCCGACAAGCCGGTCGTGGTCACCGCCGCCGGCGGCGCCCTGGAGGACGTCAACCTCACCAGCGGCGGCAAGCCCGTCGAGGGCGAGTTCAACGCCGACCGCACCCGCTGGAAGTCCAGCGGGCCGCTCAAGCCCGCCAGCGAGTACAGCATCACCGCCAGGGCCGCCGGCGAGGGCGGCCCGGCCACCGTCACCGGCGGGTTCACCACCCTCACCCCCGCCAGGCAGCTGCGGATCGCCGACGTCACCCCCAACCTCAAGGGCGAGACGGTCGGCATCGGCATGCCGATCATGGTGACGTTCGACCAGGAGGTGAAGGACAAGAAGTCGGTGGAGGCCGCGCTCACCGTCACCTCCGACAAGCCGGCCACCGGCGCGTGGCGCTGGATGAGCGACCGGCTGGTCATCTACCGGCCCGCCAAGTACTGGGCGGCGCACCAGAAGGTCAAGCTCACCGCCAACCTGCAGGGTGTGCGGGGCGCGTCCGACATGTACGGCGTGCGCAACTACACGGCCACCATGAAGATCGGCGCGGCGTGGATCAGCACCGTCAGCACCCGCGCGCACACCATGGTGGTCCGCAAGGACGGCAAGGTGGTCAAGCGCATGGCGATCAGCGCCGGCAAGGCCACCACGCGTGAGTACACCACCACCAACGGCGTCCACCTGACCATGGAGCGCGGGAACCCGGTCACCATGATCTCGCCCGGCAAGAAGGAGGGCGACCCCGGCTACTACAAGGAGATCGTCAACCACGCCGTGCGGATCTCCAGCAGCGGCGAGTACGTGCACAGCGCCCCCTGGTCGGTCGGCTCCCAGGGCCGCGCCAACGTCAGCCACGGCTGCGTCAACGCCCGCCCCGACCAGGCCAAGTGGTTCTACGACAACTTCCACCGCGGCGACATCGTCAAGGTCACCGGCACCAACCGCCAGCTGGAGTGGAACAACGGCTGGGGCTTCTGGCAGATGTCGTTCAAGCAGTGGCGCAAGGGCAGCGCCCTCCCCAAGTCCACCCAGACCGTCACCGGCTGACCCGCCCGGACCCCGGGAAGGGCCGTAAAGGCCCGTACGGGCCCGCGGATCGGCCTGGCTACCGGTTACAGCAGGGCCATCTGGCGGGTGGCGGCGCGGCTGGGGGTCCAGGGGCGGTTCTTGGCGCCGATGCCGTACAGGCGGGCGAACTCGGTGACGCGGGCGGTGACGCGGTCGCGGTAGGCCTGGGCGGCCACGGCGCCGCCGCCGTACAGCTCGGTGTAGCGGGGCAGCAGGGCGGGGTGCTGCTCGGCGAGCCAGCGCAGGTACCACTCGCGCGAGCCGGAGGGCAGTTGCAGCACCAGCGGGGTGATGCTCACCGCGCCGGTCTCGGCGACCCGGCGCACCACGGCGCGCAGCTGGTCCTCCGAGTCGGTGAGGCACGGCAGGATGGGCGCCATCAGCACGCCGCACGCGGCGCCGCGCTCGTTGAGCTCGGCGCATAACTCCAGGCGTTTCTGCGCGCTCGGCGCGCCGGGCTCCACGGCGCGGCGCAGGCGGTCGTCCACGAAGCCGATCGACACCATCACCCGCGCCTCGGCCACCTCGGCGGCCTGGGCGATCAGGTCGGCGTCCCGCAGCACCAGCGCGCTCTTGGTCATCACCTGGAACGGGTTGCCGCTGTCGCGCAGCGCCGCCACGATGCCCGGCATGAGGCGGTAGGTGCGCTCGGCGTCCTGGTAGCAGTCGCCGGTGAGCCCGATGGCGACCGTCTCGCCGCGCCACCGCGGCTTGGCCAGCTCGGCCCGCAGCCGCCGCGCGGCGTCGGTCTTCACCACGATGGCCGACCCGAAGTCCCGCTCGCCGTCCAGCCCGAGGTAGCGGTGCCCGCGCCGCCCCGCGCAGTACAGGCACGCGTGGGCGCACCCGCGGTAGGGGCTGACCGACCAGTCGACCCCGAGGCCGATGGCGGGGGGCACCTTGTCGATGACGGTGCGCGAGGCGACCTCGTAGAACGTGGTCTCGCCCTCAGTGCGGCGCACCGCCCGCCGCTCGATCCGCGGGCGTTCCGCGGGGGCGTCCGCGACGAGGGGAAGGGCGTCGAAACGCATGCCCCACAGTGGAACACGTTTTCGATACCGTTGGCAACCCGGCTCGCCGCCGCCCGCCCCCCGACCGGACTCCCGGGGCGGCGGGGGCACAGCTGGTACGGTTGGGGCAGGTGAGCCGGGAAGCCTGGTCGGCACGTTTCGTCCCGTCGGTTGTGAAGGATGTGCGTGTGCGCGCCCGAGACCTGCTCGCTGACCTGCCCGTCGTCGGGCTCGACGACCCCATCACCGAGGCCGCGCGCCTGCTCGCGCGGCACGACCTGCCCGGCGTGATCGTGGTGGACGCCGCCGGGGTGCCGGTGGCGGTGCTCCCCGGGCCGCAGGTGCTGCGCCTGGCGGTGCCGGCCTACTGCCAGGACGACCCGGCGCTGGCGCGGGTGGTGGACGAGGCGCACGCCGACGAGCTGCTGGGGCGCCTGCACGGCCTGGTGGTGCGCGACGCGCTGCCGCCGCACCCGAGCGAGCTGCCGGTGACCGACCCGGACGCCACGGTGCTGGAGCTGGCGGCACTGATGGCCCGGACCCGCAGCCCCATCGTCGCGGTGATGGACGGCGGGCGGCTGGCCGGGGCGGTCACCCTGCGGGCGCTGCTGGCGCGCATGCTCGCCGCATGACGCTGCTCGCCTGGGCGAGCGTGGCGGTGTTCCTGGCCGCCTACGCGCTGATCGCCACCGAACGCGTGCACCGGGTCGCCGCCGCCCTCGGCGGCGCGGGCGTCATGCTGCTGATCCACGCCACCGACGCCGGGGCGGCGTTCTTCTCCCGGCACTCGGGGATCGACTGGAACGTCGTGTTCCTGCTGCTCGGCATGATGATCATCGTGGGGGTGCTCAAGCAGACCGGGGTGTTCGAGTACCTGGCCATCTGGGCGGCCAAACGCGCCCGCGGGCGCCCGTTCCCGCTGATGACGCTGCTGGTGGTGATCACCGCGCTGGCCTCGGCGCTGCTGGACAACGTCACCACCGTGCTGCTGATCGCGCCGGTGACGTTCCTGGTGTGCGAGCGGCTGGCGCTGCCGGTGGCGCCGTTCCTGATCGCCGAGGCGATGGCGTCCAACATCGGCGGCGCCGCCACCCTGGTCGGCGACCCGCCCAACATCATCATCGCCAGCCGCGGCGGCCTGACGTTCAACGACTTCCTGGCGCACATGGCGCCCATGGTGGCCGTGCTGATGGTGGTGTTCGTCGTGCTGTGCCGCCTGATGTTCGCCCGGCGGCTGCGCTACGACCCGGCGCGGGCGGGCGCCGTCATGGCGCTGGACGAGCGGGAGGCGATCGCCGACCCGCGGCTGCTGTGGCAGAGCCTGGCCGTGCTCGGCCTGGTGCTGGCCGCGTTCGTGCTGCACCCGGTGCTGCACTACGAGCCGTCGGTGGTGGCGCTGCTCGGCGCCGGCACGCTGGTGGCGCTGACCAGGGTGACCACCCGGCAGGCCCTGGCCGAGGTGGAGTGGCCCACCCTGGTGTTCTTCGCCGGGCTGTTCGTCATGGTCGGCGCCCTGGTGGAGACCGGCGTCATCGGCCGGCTGGCCGAGGCCGCCGCCGGCGCCTCCGCGGGGCGCCCGGAGCTGACCGCGATGGGCCTGCTCGGCGTCTCGGCGGCGGCGTCGGCGATCGTGGACAACATCCCCTACGTCGCCACGATGAGCCCCATCGTCGAGCAGCTGGTGCACACCTCCGGCGGCCCGGACGGCGGACGGGTGCTGTGGTGGGCGCTGGCGTTCGGCGCCGACCTCGGCGGCAACGCCACCGCCGTCGGCGCCGCCGCCAACGTGGTGGTCCTCGGCATCGCCGCCCGCAACCGCACCCCGATCAGCTTCTGGGAGTTCACCCGCTACGGCCTGATCGTCGCCGCGGTCACCGTCACCCTGGTGGCGCCGTACCTGTGGCTGCGCTACCTGTGAGCGGTCAGTCCCCGGCCGGGGGGTAGGGCGTCGCCGACACCACCGCGCCGGCCGGGACCGGGCCGTAGATGTGGGGGAACCGCTCGGCCGCGCCCGGCGGGGTCTCCAGCACCACCGGGCAGCCGAGCAGGGACTCGTCGATGGCCAGCACCACCAGGGGCTCGGTGACGCCGCCGTAGTAGCGCCCGGCGACCCCGTCCAGCTGCTCCCTGCCGGAGCAGGCGTGGATGTAGCCCTCCTGCTCCAGGGTGCGGCCCAGGGTGGACACGCGGTACTCGCCGGCCTGCCGCGCGGCGGCCCAGTCGGCGGCCAGCGCCAGGTGAAGGATCATCAGTGGGCTCCCGTCAGGTTGAGCAGCACCACGCCGCCGATGATCAGGGCGATCCCCGCCACCTTGGGCAGGCTCAGGCCCTCGCCGAGGAACAGCGCACCGATCACGGCGATCGCCGCGGTGCCCACCCCGGCCCACACCGCGTACGCGATGCCGACCTCCATCTGCGTCTTCAGCACCCGCGCCAGCAGCGCGAACGAGGCGACGTACCCCAGCGCCACCACCACCGCCCACCCCTTGTGGGCGAACCCGTCGCTCAGCTTCAGCGCCGTGGTGGCCAGCACCTCGCACGCGATCGCGCCCGCGAGCAGCAACCACGCCATCGACCCGGCCTCCAGAGGTTCCCGGCCGGCGCGGCGCGCCGGCACGCCGCCCGACTCTAGCGCCCCCCGTCCCCCCGGTTCCCCTCAGGTCCCCCCGGTCGTCAGGGCAGCAGTTTGCTCCGCAGGCGGGCCGCGGCGAACATCAGCCCGGCCGCGGTGAGGGCCAGCAGGTAGGCGGCGTGGCCGAGCAGCGGCCAGCCGGGCGCCCCGACGCACAGGCCGCGCACCAGCTCCACCGAGTGGTACAGCGGCGTCAGCCAGACCACCACCTGCGCGGCGGCCGGGTAGTCGCCGACCGGGGCGAAGGTGCCCGAGAACAGGAACAGGGCGAACTGGCCGGTGTTCATCAGGTCGAAGTCCTGCCAGCCGCGCAGCAGGGTGCTGACCGCCATGCCGAGCGCCCCGAACGCCAGCCCCACCAGCATGGTCGCCGGGAACGCCGCCAGCGCCCACAGCGGGGACGTCAGCCCGAACGCCACCATCACCACCAGGAACGCCGCGGTGTACACCGACCCGCGGATCATCGCCCAGCCGAGCTCGCCGAGCGCCACCTCCAGCGGCCGCACCGGCGTGGCCAGCACCGCCTCGAACGTCTTCTGGTACTTCATCTTGAAGAAGAAGTTGATCGTGGTCTCGGCCAGCGCGCCCGACATGGCGGCCACCGCCAGCATCGCGGGGGCGACGAACGCGGCGTAGGACAGGGTGCGCCCGCCCACGTCCAGGTTCCCGACCAGCGCGCCCACGCCCACGCCGATGGACAGCAGGTACAGCAGCGGCTCGCAGAACCCCGACAAGATGACCAGCCAGTAGGCCGGTCCCGAGCGCATCACGCCGACGTTGCGGTTGATCACCGCGCCCACCCGGGCCGGGGACACCCGGGCGGCGATCATCGTGGTCACCATGGCGATCAGTCCTGGAGGCGGGATCGGAAGGCGCGCAGCGCCCAGACGACGCCGGCGGCGGACACCGCCAGCAGGTAGGCCACGTGCGCGGCCACCGGCCAGTGCGGCGCGACGCCCAGCGTGGCCGCGCGCTGCAACTCCACCCCGTGCCACAGCGGCGACACGTACGCCAGCGGCCGGACCACGCCGGGCAGCTGGTCCACCGGGAAGAACACCCCGCCGAACAGCATGGCGGGGACCAGCACGAACCGGAACAGCAGCACGAAGTAGCTGTCGTGCGGCACGGTGGCGGCGAAACCGGTGGTGGGCGCCGCAGCGGCCAGCCCCGCCAGCGCGCACACCAGCGGCGTGGCCAGTGCCCACGGCGAGCGCAGCGCGCCGAACAGCGCGGTGACGGCCAGCACGATGAGCACCGACAGCAGCACGCGCAGCACGACGAACAGCAGCCAGCCGCACACGATGTCGCCGATCCGCACCGGCGTGGCGCGCATGGCGTGGAAGCCCCGCACCCATTTGAAGTCGCCGAACACCGGCCAGGTGCACTCGCCGACCGCGATCTGGAACGCGGTGGAGGCCAGCACCCCGGGCACGATCCACGCCAGGTAGTCGACGCCCTCGACCTGCCCGACGCGGCCCCCGACACCGACGCCGAAGCCCACAAGGATCATGAAGGGCATCAGGAACGAGGAGAACGCCGACGCCCGCCACAGCCTGCGGTGCAGCGTCAGGTACCGCTCCAGCACCGCCGTCGTCGGCCCGAGCCCGGCGCCGCCTCCGAAGGGCCGCGGAGGGCCGCCCGGCGCGGCCCCGGCGGCGGGCCCGGTCGCGGTGGTGGTCATCGCTCACCTCCGGCGGGCGCGTGCGGCCCGGTCGTCGCGGCGGCCATCAGTCGACCAGGGTGCGGCCGGTGATGTGCAGGAAGACGTCCTCCAGGGAGGAGCGGCGCACCAGCACGCTGGTGGGGGACAGGCCGCGCCGGTGGATCTCGGCGACCGCGGCGTCGCCGTCGGCGGCGTACACCAGCACGCGGTCGGGCAGCGGGTCGGCCCGCTCGCCGACGCCTACCAGCTTGCCGGCGACGTCGGCGGGCCGCTGGTCGCCGAACCGCAGCTCCACCACCTCGGCGGTGGAGTAGGTCTCGATGAGCGTGCGGGGCGAGCCCTCGGCGACGATGCGGCCGCCGTCCATGACGACCAGCCGGTCGCACAGCTGCTCGGCCTCGTCCATGTAGTGGGTGGTCAGCACCAGCGTGGTGCCGCGCCGTTTCAGCTGGAACAGCCGCTCCCACAGCAGGTGCCGCGCCTGGGGGTCCAGCCCCGTGGTGGGCTCGTCCAGCAGCACCAGGTCGGGGTCGTTGATCAGCGCCCGCGCGATGGTGAGGCGCCGCTTCATGCCCCCCGACAGCGGCTCCACGGGGCTGCCCGCCCGGTCGGCCAGCTGCACGAACTCCAGCATCTCGTCGGCGCGGCGCCGCGCCTCGGCCCGCGCGATCCCGAAGTACCGGGCGTAGGTGGTGAGGTTCTCCCGCACGTTCAGGTCGGGGTCGAGGTTGTCCAGCTGCGGGCACACCCCCAGCCGCCCCCGGATGCGGGTGCCGTCCCTGACCGGGTCCATGCCGAGGATGCGCAGCTCCCCCGACGTCGGCGCCGACACGCACCCGATCATGCGCATCGTCGACGACTTCCCCGCCCCGTTGGGCCCGAGGAACCCGAACGCCTCACCGGGCGCCACGTCCAAGTCGATGCCGTCCACCGCGGTGAACCCACCGAACCGTTTGACCAGCCCACGCGCGTAGATGAGGGAGTCCCCAGACATGCGCCAGACCCTAGCCCGGCCCCCCGACATTCCGGCAACAGGTTTTCCGCCCCCGGCCCTCCCGGGACGCCGCACCCGCGGCCCCTCCGGCGCCGCGCTGCGGCGCGGCCGTGACGGCGCGCGCTCCGGCATCCCCGGCCGCCCGCCCCGGGGGCGGCGCGTCAGGTTCCCGCCGCGCCGGAGGGGTCACACGGTGCCGCTCTCACCGGAGGGCGGGCCGGCGCTCACACGCCGTCGCGGGGACCGGACGAGACGACCTTCGCCGCCACCCTGCCGGTCAGGCGCCGGACGGCCCACAGCACGCCCTGGTGGACGGCCACGCCGGCCAGGGCGTTGGCGGCGCCCAGGGCGGCGGCGCCGAGCAGCAGGGTAGGGGACGCCGCCGCGCCGGAGCTGGTGCCCAGCACGAGCAGGGTCCAGACGACGGTGCCCGCCAGGAGGGCCGGGCGGGGCCAGCGGCCGAACAGGAGGCCGTAGAGGATCATGGTGGGGATCAAAAGATCGCTCCCGGTGGACGACGGACGCCGACCGCACCATCATCGCCCCTGCGGGGCGGCGGGGCCACCGGCCGCGTGATCGCGTCCGGGCCCGGCGGGGCGGGGTTACTCGACGACCAGCCGCACCGGGATGTTGCCGCGGGTGGCGTTGGAGTAGGGACACACCTGGTGGGCGGCCTCCACCAGGGCCTCGCCCTGCTCGCCGTGCAGTTCGTCGGGGAGCTCGACACGCAGGGTGACCTCCAGGCCCATGCGGCCCTCCGCCGCGGCGACCAGGCCCACCTCGGCGGTGACCGAGGCGTGGGAGACGTCGAGCTTGCGGCGGCGGGCCACCAGGGACAGGGCGCTGGCGAAGCAGGCGGCGTATCCGGCGGCGAACAGCTGCTCGGGGTTGGTGCCCTCGCCGGTGCCGCCGAGCTCGGACGGCGGGGCCAGCGTGAGGTCCAGCAGGCCGTCGGAGGAGACCGCACGCCCCTCACGGCCCGAGGCGGTGACGATGGCGGTGTACAGCGTAGACATGGAGGATCCCTCTCTGGCGCCGGACGCGAACCGAATTATGTTCGGTACGAGCCAATCTAGCGCCACCCGAACACGCCGCGGCGGCCGGGTCCCCGGGCCCTGTGCGGGCGCCCCTGTCGGGCTCGTCACCCGGGCCGCCGGGGCGTCGTCGCGCGGCGGTGGGCCGGTGCGGTCAGATGACGGGGCCGCCGTCGGCGCGGGGGCGGGGGAGGCGTTCCAGCATGGTGGCCAGGTCGTCGGCGTGGTCCTCCTCGTCGGCGAGCAGCTGCTCGAAGACGCGGCGGGTGGTGGGGTCGCCGTCGCCCAGCCACTGGGCGATCTCGGTGTAGGAGGCGATGGCGACCCGTTCGGCCACCAGGTCCTCCCTGATCATGTCGAGGAGGTCGAGGCTGGAGTCGTACTGGGTGTGGGCGCGGGTGCTCAGGCGTGCGGGGTCGAAGTCGGGCTGGCCGCCGAGCTGGGCGATGCGGTCGGCCAGCATGTCGGCGTGCCGCTGCTCGTCGGCGGCGTGCTCCAGGAACTCCTTCGCCACCGGCTCGGCGTGGATGCCGGTCGCGGTGTAGTAGTGGCGTTTGTAGCGCAGCACGCAGACGATCTCGGTGGCCAGGGCCTCGTTGCAGACCTGGACGACGCGGGGCAGGTCGGCGCCGTAGGCCTCGGTGACCGGCCCTTTGTCGATCTGCGCCCGTGCCCGGTCGCGCAGCGTCTGGATGTCCGTGAGAAACTCCGCCATGTGGTGCCTGTACCCCGCCCCACCCGGCAGGATGCGCCATTAATCCTTTTTGTCGGTTTCGGTGGGCGGGACGATCCCGGTGGCCGCCAGGAAGTCCTCCACCAGGTGCCCGGTGTCGCGGGAGAAGTCCAGCACCACCCCGTTCTCGTCCGGCTCCAGCGGCTCCAGCGCCGCGTACTGCGAGTCCACCAGCGACGCGGGCATGAAGTGCCCCTGACGGCCCGCCACCCGCCGCCGCACCACCTCGGGGTCGCCGTGCAGATGCACGAAGAACACCGCCGGCGCGGCCTCGCGCAGCACGTCCCGGTAGCCGCGCCGCAGCGCCGAGCAGGCGGACACCGCCCCGGTGCCGGCACGCCCCGCCAGCCATTCGCCCACCGCGCGCAGCCACGGCAGCCGGTCGGCGTCCTGCAGCGGGATCCCGGCCGCCATCTTGGCGACATTGGCCGGGCTGTGGAAGTCGTCGGCGTCGGCGAACGGCAGGCCGAGGCGCGCGGCCAGGGCGCGGCCCACCGTCGTCTTGCCCGACCCCGACACGCCCATCACCACCAGCAGCGGGACAGGAGAGGTTTCGGAGCCCGGGGAGCGGGCAGCGGGCGGAGGGTCGGCGATGGTCATCGGCTGCCTCACGATGGTGAGCGGTCGGCGGTGTGGCGACAGAGTGGCACGACTGATCAGTCATAATCAAGTACAAGCACTCATAAATCATATTTATAGGGCGTGTGGCTGGCTTTGCATCTGTTTTGTGGAAGGATCGGCGACCGTGGGGGGCAATGACCAGACCATTCCGCCGGCCGCCGGCTCGGGCCTGCACGGGGACGTGCTCGACGGCCTGGGCACCCTGATCACCTCAGGGGCGCTGTCCACCGGCGCGGTGCTGCGCGGCGAGCAGCTGGAACGCCGCTTCGGGGTGTCGCGGTCGGTGGTCCGCGAGGCGATCCGGGTGCTGGAGTCGATGGGCCTGGTGACCAGCCGCCGGCGCGTCGGGGTGACCGTGGCGCCGCGCACCGCCTGGAACCTGTTCGACCCGCACGTCATCCGCTGGCGCCTGGCCGGGGCCGACCGCGCCGAGCTGCTGGGGTCGCTGGGGGATCTGCGCCGCGGCGTGGAACCGGTGGCCGCCGCCCTGGCCGCCCGCAACGCCACCCCCGCGCAGTGCGGCGTGCTCACCGGGGCCGTCATGCGCATGGCCGTGCACGGGCGCGCCGGGGAGTCGCGCGACTACCTGCAGGCCGACGTCCTGTTCCACCGCACGCTGCTGGAGGCCTCCGGCAACGAGATGCTGCGCGCCCTCACCGACGTGGTCACCGAGGTGCTGCGCGGCCGCACCCAGCACGGCCTGATGCCCGCCGTCCCCGAGGGCGCCGCGATCCGCCGGCACGCCGACGTCGCCGAGGCGGTGCAGTCCGGCGACGCCGAGGCCGCCGAGCGCGCCATGCGCGACATCGTGGACGAGGCCACCACCGCCATGCTCACCCCGCCCCCCGCCGAGCCCCCGGCGCCGCCCCCCGGGCCGGCGCACCACAACAACCACCAGGCCGACGCCCACTGACCCCCGCGCTCAGCCGAGCCGGGGACCGCGAGACGCGGGGATCCACAGCGTGCGGTCGGCCGGCGGGGGAGTGAACGGCAGGGTGACCACCGCCTCGGGGGTCCCCGAGGGGTCGAGGGCGTCCAGGACCAGCAGCGCGGCGCGGCGCCGCGCGTGGTCGCGCACCGGCACCAGCAGGCGGCCGTCGCCCTCGGCGGCGCCGCGCGGCACGAACACCGGCTCCTCCGCGCGCAGCCCCGGCGCCAGCGCCAGCACCCGGCGCGTCCCGGCGGCCAGGTCGCACGCCACCAGCGCCCGCCCGTCCTGGTCCGGCCCGAACAGCACCTGGTGCCTGCGCCCGGCCCGCCGCGGGTCCACCGCCGCCCCCTCCGGCGCTCCCGCCAGCGGGGCCGTCCGCACCGTCCCGCCGGCCGGGTCCAGCGTCCAGCGGCGCGGCCCCCGCAAGACCGGCTCCACACCGCGGGCATCCGACTCACCCTGAATGTCGGTTCCGGTGACGTCGACGACGACGCGTGCGCCGTCGTCGAAGGCGTTCACCACCCGGGCGCACGGCTCGGCGGCGAACCAGCGCGGCCCGCCGTGCCCGTGGCGGGGGAGCAGCCCGACGCGGGCGGGGCGGCCGTGCGGGCGGTAGGGGAGCGGGTCGCCCATCAGGTCGGCGGCGCGGCTGTAGGCGACCGGCGGGTCGTACACCACCCAGAACCGCCCGGTCCGCGCCACCACCCGGGCCTGCGGCGCCCCCGGGACGGCCCGCTCGCCGCCCGGGGTCCCGGCCGCGGCCAGTTCCGCCGCGAGCGCGGGGGGCAGGCCGGGGAGGGCCAGGCGGCGGGCGGTGCCGCCGGACAGGCGGATCCCGCAGACCAGGGGGCGGCCGGGCCGCCCGGAGGGGCCGATCCGCACCAGGGCGCCGTCCAGCGCGGCGGGGATGGCGCCCTCGACGGGGAACGGCCCGGCGCCGTCGGCTCCCCGGGGACCGTCCCGGTGGACGGGCGGCTCCCGGCCCGGCGCGGCGGCGCCACCGGTGGCGGCGGGGCGGGGGAGCCGGGGCGCCCGGGGGTGGGCGTGCTCGGTGACGGCCATACTGGGCACCTCCTGGTGCGGGTTACATAACGGCGTTATGTCAAAAATAACGGTGTTATGCCATACTGTCAAGGTGAGCCCACGACGATCCGATCCGCGTACCGGCCCCGCCCTGGTCGACATCGCCGCCCGCCTGCTCGCCGACGAGGGCCCCCAGGCCCTGTCGGCGCGGCGCCTGGCCTCCGAGGCGGGCAGCTCCACCATGGCCGTGTACACCAACTTCGGCGGCATGAGCGGCCTGGTCCGCGAGATGGTCTACGAGGGGTTCGCCCGCCTGCAGGAGTACTTCTCCCGGGTCGCCGAGACCGGCGACCCGGTGTGCGACATGGTGCTGCTGGGCCGCGCCTACCGCCACAACGCCCTGACCAACCCCCACCTGTACGCCGTGATGTTCGGCGGCGCGTCCCTGGCCGGGTTCTCCCTGGGCGCCGAGGACCGCCAGTACGGCCGCTACACCCTCGGCACCGTCGTCGACTGCGCCACCCGCTGCCTGCGGGCCGGCCGTTTCGCCGTCGGCGACGCCGAGCTGATCGCCCACCAGCTGTGGACCGCCGTGCACGGCCTGGTCACCCTGGAACTCGGCGAGTACCTCATCGCCCCCTGCGACGCCGACCGCGTCTTCGAGTCCCAGCTGGCCGCCCTGATGGTGGGCGCCGGCGACACCCTGCAGGCCGCCACCCGCTCGGTCGCCGCGTCCCTGCCCCGCCTGGACACCGAGGTCCGCACCCCCGCCTGACGGGCGCGCCGCCGCGAAACATCGGGGAACCGGGATGATTCCCGGGGGCGGGGATGTTCGGTGATGTTCGGACGACTGGCGTCACCGGAGGAGAGAGAGCACCATGACGGATCGGGCGGATCAGACGATCAAGGCGTTGCGTTCGGGGCTGGACGACCTGGCGGCGCTGGTGCGCGGGCTGGGCGAGCAGGACCTGGCGCGGACCTCGGGGGCGTCGCAGTGGGACGTGTCGCAGGTCCTCAGCCACCTGGGCAGCGGCGCCGAGATCAGCCTGGCGGGCCTGCAGGGCGCACTGGCCGGGACCGGCGCCCCCTCGGGCGACTTCATCAGGGGCGTGTGGGCACGCTGGGACGGCATGTCGCGCGCCGAGCGGGCCGCCGAGTTCGCCACCGCCAACGAGGCCCTGGTGCGGCGCTTCGAGGACCTGGACCCCCGGGCCCGGCAGGACCTGCGGATCGAGCTGTGGTGGCCGTCGGAGCCGCTGGACGTCGCCGGGTACGCCGCGATGCGGCTCAGCGAGTTCACCCACCACACCTGGGACGTCAAGGCCGCCACCGACCCCGGCGCGGCCCTGGCCCCCGAGGCGGTGGAACTGCTGCTGGACACCGCCGGCGGCCTGGTCGGGTTCGTCGGCAAGGCCGACGGCCTCGGCGGACGCACCGCCAGCGTCGCGGTGCGCACCACCGCCCCCGCGCGCTCCCTCGGCCTGCACGTCGGCGGCACCGTCACCCTCACCGCCGCCCCCGACACCCCCGACGCCACGCTGGAGGCCCCCGCCGAGTGGTGGCTGCGCCTGGTGTCGGGCCGCCACGCCCCCGGGCACACCCCGCCCGCCGTCCGCCTCACCTCCGCCACCCTCACCCTGGACGACCTGCGCCGCGTCTTCCCCGGCTTCTGACCGCCCCGCCCCGGGCCGCGGGGACCACACCCCCGCGGCCCGGCGCCCGCCGCGTCCCCAGGCCGGCCGGGTGTCACATCCAGGCGGGCGGCGCGGTCATCTCCGTGGAACATCCGTTTCCCGGAGAAAAGGGGATAATGATCATGGACATCGCCTTATGGGCAGCACAGATCCTGCTGGCCGGCGTCTTCCTGGGGTCGGGCGTGGTCAAGTCCATCTGGCCCAAGGACCGCGTGATCGCGTCCGGCCAGACCGGCGTGGCACCGTTCCCGCAACCGGTGATCCGGCTGGTCGCGGCGGCCGAGCTGTGCGGCGCGGCCGGCCTGATCGCGCCGTGGGCGACCGGGATCGCGCCCCTGCTCACCCCGGCCGCCGCGATCGGCCTGAGCGTCGTGATGATCGGCGCCCTGATCAGCCACAGCGCGCTGCTGCGCGCCGACCGCCGCGCCGGGCGCGGCTCCCGCGAGGCGCGCAACCTCGCCGTCAACACGGTGATCCTCGCGTTGTGCCTGTTCGTCGCCATCGGCCGCCTCTGAACCGGGCCGCGCCACCCCGGCCGGGCGGGATCCGGCGTCAGCCCGGCGGCGGGACGGGGGAGGGGACGGTGATGCGCCACGCGGCCGGGGTCACCGTCCACGTCCGCCCCGACACCGGGCCGGTGATCTCACCGTCGGCGTTCACCTCCGACGCGGGCCCGCTGATCTGGATCCGCGAGCCCCGCGCGAACACCACCGTGTCCTGGCGCCCGTGCCGGCCGAGGCGCAGCAGCACCCCGTAGACCAGGCGGCGCACCGGGCCGGTGGAGAACGACACCATCACGTCGGCCAGCCCGTCGTCGGGCCGCGCGCCGGGCGTCAGGGGGGTGCCGCCGCCGATGCTGGTGCCGTTGCCGACACCCACCATCAGCACCCGGCGCCGCCCGTCGGCCAGGACCCGCCCGTCCACCTCCACCCGCACCCGCCACCCCCGCGCGCGCACCCCGGCGGCCAGCCCCCCGGCCGCGTACGCGAACCGCCGCAGCACCGGCTTGAGCGCGGTCGCCGCCTGACCGGCCGCCACACCCACACCCAGATGCACCGCGTTGACCACGATCCCGCCCTGGTCGTCGTACAGCAGGTCCATCCGCCGCTCCACCCCGCCGGTCACCACCCGCGCCGCCTGCGAGGGCTCCAGCGGGATGCCCAGCGCCCGCGCCATGTCGTTGCCGGTGCCCAGCGGCACCAGCCCCACCGTGCGGGTCTTCAGCTCGCCACGCGCCGACAACGCCGCCACCACCCCGTGCAGCGTCCCGTCGCCCCCCACCGCCACCGGATCGCGCCCCGGATGCTCACCCAGCAGCCCGGCCAGATCCCGCGGATCACCAGCCGTGACCTCCACCACGTCGGCGTGCTCCTTCAGCACCGCCATGACCACGTCGTGCGCCTCGTCACCGGCCCCTCCGGCCGAGGGATTCCTCAGTACGAGCAGCCGCCGCATCGCCTCGCCCTCCGCCCAGCCCGCCACGGGCACCGGATGCCCCGCCGCTGACGGTCTACCCCCCACCCCCCGGCGAAACGCCCGCCCCGCACCCCGGCCGCGGCAGGGACACCCGGCACGGGCGCACCGCCGGACGCCGGGCCGCGGCACGCACACCAGCCCGGCCCCGTACCCGGCCGGACGCCGGGCCGCGGCACGCACACCGGCCCCTGCCCCGGCGCGCCCCGCCGAACGGCAGGGCGCGGTGCACGGCCAGGCCCGCGTCCCGCCACGGCGGCCGGACGCGGGGCCGCGGGTGGTCAGCTGCCGGCGTACACCCGGTGGACGAACTCGGCCAGTTCGGTGTCGGAGAGCTCCTTGGCCAGGTCCGCCTCGCTGATCATGCCGACCAGGCGGTGGTGGTCGATGACGGGCAGCCGCTTGATCTGGTGGCTGGTCATCACCTCCAGCGCCTCCTCGACGCTGGCCTCCGCGTTCACCCACACCAGCCCCCCGGCCAGCTCCCCGGCCGTGGTCCGGTCCATGTCGCAGCCCTCGGCGCAGCACCTGACCACGATGTCCCGGTCGGTGATGATGCCCTTGAGCCGGTCGTCCTCGCCGCAGATCGGCAGCGCGCCGACCGACAGGTCGCGCATCATCCGCGCGGCCACGCGCAGGTTGTCGTGCTCACCGACGCACTGCGCGCCCTCGTGCATGACGTCGTGCGCCGTCTTGCCGGATCCGTATGCGGTCATCGGTACCCCCGGTGTAGTCCGTCGGACTTCTACCTACGAGGGAGTTATGCCCGGGAAATTCCGTCAACCGGGGATTATGCGGACTATCTCCCGGTTGTTGTGGTGCTGGTTGCCGGGCCGGGGGAGCACCACCCCGGCCCGGCAACCGCGGACAGGGCCGCCGCGGCCCGCTCCCCGGCGACCCTGCCCAGTCCGATCCCCCCTCCCGGCCCCGGCCGGACGGCGCGGGGTCAGGCGGTACATCCTCAGGCGGTCATCCCGCCGCCACCGCCGGCTCACCCGCCGGTTCCACGGCCGGGGGGATGTTGAGATTGCCGCGGAACACGTTCCCCGGATCCCACTCCCGCTTCACCCGCGCCAGCCGCAGCCAGTCGTCCGCCGCGTACGCCGACGCCGTACGCGCCGGGTCGGACAGAAAGTTCAGGAACGACCCCCCGGTCACATGCGGCCGCACCGCCGCCACCAGCTCGGGAACCCGCTCGTCCAGCGTCACCGACAACGGCGCCGCCCGGTGACCCACCGGCCCCGCGCCCGCCCCGGGACGCGCCATCGCGCCACCCCAGTGCCGCACCTCCACCGCCGACACCGGCGAATCACCGTCGTCCACCGCCCCGGCCAGCACCTCCACCAGCGCGTCCGGAAGATCATGGGCGAACTCCACGTGCGCCGACCGGGTCCCGCCCATCGCCGCCTCGGCGAACGGCACCCGCTCCAGGCCGTCGTGCAACGCCGCCCCGGCCACCGCCCGCAACGGCCGCAACGCCCGCTCGGCCCGCCCCGGCGCCCCCGTCGACAACACCTTCAGCACCACCGCCCGCCGGCCCCGCACCACCGCCGGGATCTCCGGCGCGTCCGGCAACCGCCGCACCAGCACCGCCGTACTCAGCCCGTCCGGCGCCGACCCCACCCACTCGCGGTACCGGGCCAGCAACTCCGCGGCCCGCGCCGCCGGGAAGTACACCGCCCCGGCGTACACCCGCCGCACCGGATACAACCGGAACGACAGCGACGTCACCACCCCGAAATTCCCCCCACCGCCCCGCAACGCCCAGAACAGATCACCGTGCCGCCCGCCGTCCACCTCCGCAAGCCGCCCGTCCGCCGTCACCACCCGCGCCCGCACCACACTGTCGGCCGCGAACCCGTACCGCCGCGCCAGCCACCCCACCCCACCGCCCAGCGTGTACCCCGTCACCCCGACATCGGGGGACGACCCCGCCAGCGGCGCCAGCCCGTACACCGCCGCCGCCTCGATCACCCGGCCCCAGCACGCACCCGGCCCCACCCGCGCCACCCGCGCCACCGGATCCACCTGCACCGCGTCCATCGCCGCCGTCCGCAGCAGCACCCCGCCGTCACACGGCACATGCGTACCGTGCCCGGTGGCCTGCACCGCCAGCGGCACCCCGTGCCCGGCCGCCACCCCCACCGCAGCCCGCACATCCCCCTCCGACCGCGCCTCCACCACCACCGCCGGCCACGGATCGATCGTGTCGAACAACGGCGCCCGCGCCGCGTCGTACCCCTCGTCACCGGGCAGATGCACCGCACCGGCCACCCGGCCACGCAACCGCCGCCCCGCCGCCCGCACCGCACCACCGGAACCGAGGCCACCGGCAGGCGACGAACCGTCCTCCACACGCCGGGTCATGTGCGCACCCCCATCCGTCCGAATCCGACAGCGGCCCGCACCGGCCCGCCGCAACCACCATGCGCCACCCCCTTTACGGCCACCTGACCACCGCCTTACGGCCCCCCGCCCACCACCCCGTAACCACCACCCCACACCCACGCGACGCCGTGAAACCCCGCCCCGCGCGGCGTTATCGTGACACCCATGCGTTTTGGCGTGCTGGGGCCGCTGACAGCCTGGACGGCCGACGACCGCCCGGTCCCCATCCCCGGCCTCAAAGTCCGCGCCCTGCTGGCCGACCTGCTCGCCCACGACGGCCGCCCCGTCCCCGCCGACCGCCTCATCGACGACCTATGGGCCGGCGACCCCCCCGGCAACGCCACCGGCGCCCTGTCGGCCAAGATCTCCCAGCTGCGCCGCGCCCTGGAGGACGCCCAGCCCGGCGCCCGCGCCCTGCTCGCCGCCCACCCCGCCGGCTACCAGCTGTGCGTCGACACCACCAACGCCGACCACCTCACCTTCACCGACCTGCTCACCAAAGCCCGCCACACCACCACCCCCCGCACCAAGGCCACCCTGCTCGCCGACGCCCTGGCCCTGTGGCGCGGCCCCGCGTTCGCCGACTTCCGCGACGAACCATTCCTGCACCCCACCATCGCCCGCCTGGAAGAACAACACCTCACCGCCCGCGAAGAACACGCCGAGACCCGCCTGCACCTCGGCGAACACACCCAGCTCGCCGACGAACTCACCGAACTGCTCCGCGAGCACCCCCTGCGCGAACGCCTGCGCGCCGCCCACATGCGCGCCCTCTACCGCGCCGGACGCCCCAGCGAAGCCCTCGACAGCTACCACCGCCACCGCGACCACCTGGCCGCCGAACTCGGCCTCGACCCCGGCCCCGCCCTCACCGGCCTCCACCAGGCCATCCTCACCCAGGACCCCGCCCTCGACGCCCCCGCCACCACCCCGCCCCCCACGCCCCCGCCCGCCCTCCCCACCCC
>NZ_JBHSRF010000065.1:0-53639 GCF_042658925.1 Sphaerisporangium aureirubrum | reverse complement strand
CCCCTCCCCGGGTCGCCCCCTCCCGCCCCCTCATACACACATCACCCACCCCGCATCCCCACCCGGTCAGCGCGCACCCCGCACCCCCACGCGGTTGACGCTCACCCCGCACCCCATGCGGTTAACGCTCACCCCGCACCCCATGCGGTTGACGCTCACCCCGCGCCTCACGCGGTCGACGCCCACCCCGCACCCTCACGCGGTTGACACCCACCCCGCGCCCCCGTCCGGTTGACGCCCACCCCGCGCCCCCACGCGGTCGGCACCCACCCCGCACCCTCACGCGGTTGACACCCACCCCGCGCCCCCGTCCGGTTGACACCCACCCCGCGCCCCCGTCCGGTTGACGCCCACCCCGCGCCTCCATGCGGGGCGGCGCTCACCCCGCGCCCCAAGCGTCGGCGTCCAGCCCTGTACAGCGCCGGCGCGGCGAGTAGCACAGCGGTGTGGACCGGCGCGATGTGCGGCGGGGAAGGGAGGGTCAGGAGTGGTCGATCTCGTTGATGATGGTGCCGCCGAGTTCGCGCTGGACCAGGGCCATGCCGGTCAGGTCGTCGGTGTCGGCGTCGGCGTCGTTGTCCGGGTCGACCTCGTCGGCCTCACGGGAGGGAGAAGGGGAGCGGCTGGGGACGGCGTCAGGCCAGGCGGGGGCGGACGTCTTGGGCGGGCGGGATTGCGCGGCCTGGGCGGCGGAGCGGGCGGCGGCGAAACCACCGGGCGGGGTGGGGGCCGGGCCAGGGCCCTCGTCGTCGGAGGGGGCGTCGGGCCAGGACTCGTCCACGGGAGGCGGCGCCTGCTGCGTCCTCGGGGGAGCGGGCGGAGGGGCCGGGGCGCGCTGCGGCGACGGCGCGTGGGTCGGCGCGGGACGGGACTGCCGTACGGCGGGCGCGGGGGCGGGCGAGGGGGCGCCGCCACCGTTGCCGAGCACGGCCTCCACCCGCCAGTTCCCCCCGAGGACCTCGGCGATGACCGCCGCGACCACGCCGTCCTTCCCACCGTTGATGAAGTACCGCTGGGCCCCGACCTGGCTGTACCCGAGCGTGACGAGCTCCCCCTCGACCCCGGCGACCTGGGCGTGGGTGCTGACGTTCGCCCACACCGCGGGCGAACGCCGTTTGAGCGTCTCAAGAATCTGCGGCCACGCCTGCTGGATGGCCCCCCCACCCACCGCGGAAGCCCGCACCGGCTCCGGCGCGGAAACGTCATCCGACGGCCGCGGCACAGCACCGGCCCGCGCCGCCGCAGGCCATTCGTCACCACGCCCCGTAGAAGAGTCACCCCGCCCCGAAGTAGAACGGTCATCCCCGGCATCCGCACCCCGAGAGAAAGCCGGCCGCGCCGGAGGCGGCGGCACCGTGACCTCCTGCGGCCGAACCACCGCCCCACCCTGCGGCTGAGCCAGCGGCTCCGAATCACCGGCCACCGGCCCCGCGGACGCGATAGGAGGAGAAACCACCGGAGCAGCGGACGCGACATGAGCGGAGGCAACGGGTACGGACCCCGCCCCCCGCTCCAGCCGTTCCAGCCGCGCCATCAACGCGGACTCCCCTTGCCCCGCCCCCGGCAGCAACACCCGCGCGCACATCAGCTCCAGCAGCAACCGAGGCGAGGTCGCCCCCCGCATCTCGGTGAGCCCGGCGTTGAACACCTCCGCCGCCCGGGTCAGCTCCGCGGGCCCCATCGACTCCGCCTGCCCCCCGAGCCGCTCCAGCTCGTCCCCGGGCCGGTCCAGCAGCCCGCTGGCCGCCGCCCCCGGAACGTTGGCGAGCACGACCAGATCCCGGAACCGCTCCAGAAGGTCCATCGCGAACCGCCGCGGATCGTGCCCGCCCTCGATCACGCGGTGCACGGTCCCGAACACCAGCCCGCCGTCCCGCGCGGCGAACGCGGCGATCATCTCGTCCAGCAGGTCGCCGTCGGTGTAGCCGAGCAGCGACACCGCACGCGCGTACGTGATGCCGGCGTCGTCCGCCCCGGCCATCAGCTGGTCCAGGATGGAGAGGGAGTCACGCGCCGACCCCGCCCCGGCCCGCACCACCAGCGGCAGCGCGGTGGGCTCGTACGGCACCGACTCGGATTCGAGGATCTCCTCCAGCAGCGTGCGCAGCGTGCCGGGCGGCATGAGCCGGAAGGGATAGTGGTGGGTGCGGGACTTGATGGTCCCGATGACCTTCTCGGGCTCGGTGGTCGCGAACACGAACTTCAGGTGCGGCGGCGGCTCCTCGACGAGCTTCAGCAGCGCGTTGAACCCCTCACGGGTCACCATGTGCGCCTCGTCGATGATGTAGATCTTGAACCGCGCGGACACCGGCGCGAAGAACGCCCGCTCCCGCAGGTCGCGCGCGTCGTCCACACCACCGTGCGACGCCGCGTCGATCTCGATCACATCGAGGTGCCCCGGCCCGGCCGGCCCGAGCGCCACGCACGACTCGCACTCCCCGCACGGATCGGGCGTGGGCCCCTTCTCGCAGTTCAGCGAGCGGGCCAGGATGCGCGCGCTGGAGGTCTTGCCGCACCCGCGCGGCCCGCTGAAGAGATAAGCGTGGTTGATCCGCCCCGTGCTCAGCGCCTGCCGCAACGGCTCGGTGACGTGCTCCTGACCTTTGACCTCGGCGAACGTCCCAGGGCGGTATTTGCGGTAGAGGGCGAGACTCATGCCGTCTCCTCGCCTAGGGGGCCGGAGTGTCAACCGCCGAAGAGCCGCGAAGGCCGACGCCCGCTCTTCCCCCGCGACGACAACCCGTGTCACCGTCCCGGTTCTCCGGCGAAAAGACCCCTCGCACACCCATCAGAGCCCGCTTATCCTTGCTGCCTTCCGGCCCTGGGGAGGTTCACAGGATGACGCCATGCGAGGGGTCCGGAAACAGTCTAGCCGCGCCCGGCACCACTCGTGGCCCTCCCCGCCACGAACCACCCCCGCCCCCACCGCAGATTTCCCCCCAAACCCTCTCTCCCTCGATGGTCTCCCCCCACCCCGAAGTCCGGTAAGCTTCTCGACGGAGGATTCGCCTAGTTGGCCTAGGGCGCACGCTTGGAAAGCGTGTTGGGGGCAACCCCTCAGGAGTTCGAATCTCCTATCCTCCGCGCTTGGTTGAGCAGCAAGAACACGCAGGGCCCGGTCGATCCAACCGGGCCCTTCGTGCTTTCCGCCCCCGGTTCGGGGGTGCGGACTCGCCGTCGTGGCACGGCGGAGCGACCCCACTGTCCTGGTGCTCGTTCGTCTTCGTCACAATCGGCGGCGATGGACTTCATCTATTTCACTCTCCTGATCGTTTTCATGTTCCTCTCGCTGGGCTGGCCGCTGGTCGGGGTGGCCGGGGTGGTGCTGGGGGTGCGGGGCGTGATCGTGTTCGGGGCCAGGCGGCGGAGGGCGGGGTGGCTGGCGACCTGGGCGGTCGGTTGCGGGGCGGTGGCCGTCTATGGGTACGGGATGGGGACGACGGCCTTCTGGGCGATGACCGATCCCGACGATCGGTGTGGCTTGGCGAATCCGGATCTTTACGGCCGGGGCATCCGCTCTCGCCGGACGGTGTTCAGAGCATGTGGCCGCTGCGTGACACCACGTGCGGGCCCGATCTCGTGCCGGGCTTCGTCAATCCCCTGGTGGTGGGGGCGGTGGTTCTGTTCGCGGTGCTCGTGACGCTCTCGACGGTGGCTACGGTCCGGCACCGCCGGCTGCCTCAGCGCGACTGATCGGAATGCACGTGCATATGCAGCGTGCATGCGTCTGTGCAGATGCACTTGCTTAGCCATTAGTGGTAGAGCAAGATAACGCTCAGAGAACAAACGCATCATCCGTACCAAAGCGAACGGCCCCCTGTGGTCGAGACAGGGAGCCGTTCTTTTGTCCGTACCCGCACTCCAAGCGCACGAGAAGGACATCGCCGATGAGAATACCTTGGCGGAAGCCTGCCCAAGGCAACCATTCACTTGATCAACCCGCGCGGCTTCCGCAGCGCTGGGTGGTGATCCTCGGGCTGGGCGGGCATGTCGGGCTGGACCTCAGTACCACCATGGGCCCGGGTGTCGGGCTGCCGACCGGGCTCGCGGCGATCGGGCTGTTGCACAGCATCATGGACTAGCCGGATGGAGGGCCTGGGCCGCACTCGCGGCCCAGGCCTTCCGGCGTTCAGGGGGCGGTGGGGGCGGGACGAGCGGGGGGAGGGGCGTAGGGGCAGGACGGGGTTAGGCCGAGGGCCAGGCCGGCGCCGGTGGCGGCGGCCAGGGTGAGGGCGGCGACCATGGGGGCGCGGGTTCTGGCGAGGTCCTTCAGCCAGGCGGTGGTGGACATGACGGGGGCGCTGCGGAGGAAGTACGCGGGGGGTGGGAGATCTGGTGGCATGTGCGGTCACCCCGTCGAGGCTGGAAGATCATCCGATCAGTGGTGACGTTAGCCGGAGGCGGGCGGGGGATGAAGATCACGCGCCGGGGGGCGGCGGAACGGGGCGCTTCCTTTGGGTGGAGCCGGGGGATGGGTGACGGGAAGAGGGCCGTGCATCCTGTGTGCCCTGGGTTGAGGTGATCGTCCGTTGAGGGACGGGGGCTCCTGGGCGGGAGGTGACCGCCCGGACGGGGACGGGGAGCACTGAGGGGGGCCATCCGCTGAGGGAGTGAGCTGGGCGGACGGCCGTGGCGCGCATGATCGATTGGCTGGGGGGCAGCAGGAGGGGGCATTACTCACCGTGGCGGCTCAGACAAAGGGATCAGGGCGATGGACTTCAGGGACAATGCCGATCTTGATGCCTCGCAGGTCGAGAACCGCGGTGGCGGCGGGATCGGCCGGGGCGGGCTCGCGATCGGCGGCGGGGCGGCGGGGATCATCGCGTTGATCGCCGCGCTGCTGTTCGGGGTGAACCCGGGCGACATCATGGGCGGCGGCGGGAGCGACCCGGGGGTCGCGCAGCCGACCTCGAACCTCGCCGACAAGTGCCAGACCGGCGCGGACGCCGACCAGTCCGAGGAGTGCCGCGTGGTCGGCATCGTCAACAGCATCCAGGAGTACTGGGCGGACTCCCTCCCGCAGGACGCCTCCGCGAGCTACACCCCGGCCAAGACCGTGTTGTTCTCCGAGGCGGTGAACACCGGGTGCGGGCAGGCCAGCTCGCAGGTGGGGCCGTTCTACTGCCCGAACGACCAGCAGGTGTACCTCGACCTGACCTTCTTCGACGAGCTGCAGAGCCGGTTCGGCGCCAAGGGCGGGCCGTTCGCGCAGGCGTACGTCATCGCGCACGAGTACGGGCACCACGTGCAGAACCTGCTCGGCACCATGGAGAAGGTCCAGGGCGACCAGCAGGGCGCCACCAGCGGTTCGGTCCGGCTGGAGCTGCAGGCCGACTGCTACGCCGGGGTCTGGGCCAAGAACGCGGTGAGCACCGGGCTGTACGAGAAGGACTTCACCCGGGCCGAGATCCAGGAGGCACTGGACGCCGCGGCGGCCGTCGGCGACGACCGGATCCAGGAGCGCACCCAGGGCCGCGTCGACCCCGAGGGCTTCACCCACGGCACGTCCGAGCAGCGGATGAAGTGGTTCACCACGGGTTATCAGTCGGGCGCGCCCGGCCGGTGCGACACCTTCTCCGGTGATATCTGACCCACCGTGCGGTCATCGAGGGACCATCGGCGCGGCTGAGAAGCCAGAAACTCTCTTAAACTGACTAGGGTGATCTTTAAGTCAGTCGGCGAAGGACGTCCCTATCCCGAGCACGGCCTCTCGCATCGTGAATGGGCGCAGATACCACCGCGCCAGGTGCGACTGGACACGTTGATAACCACGAAGGCGGTGCTCGACCTGCATTCGCTCCTCGCCAAGGACTCGACGTTCTACGGCGACCTGTTCCCCCACGTCGTGCAGTGGCGCGGCGAGCTGTACCTCGAGGACGGCCTGCACCGCGCGCTGCGGGCGGCGCTGCACCAGCGTTCGGTGCTGCACGCCCGGGTCCTGGACGTCGACGCGCCCACCGGGCCGCCCGCGGACGGTGAATGAGTCCCGTACACCGTAGGTAAAAGAGTTCTCGTCCCGCCCATCCGCCCGGCCCGCGCTTCCTAAGCTGCGACCGTCGCAGGGGCGACACTGAACCCAACCTCGGGCGGATACCAATGCGAGATGTGACGCAGATCGTGGCGCAGGTCCGTGAAGAGCTCGCCGGAGAGCTGCGCGAGCGAGTGCGGAGCCGGCTCCGCGAACAACCCGCGGAATGGCTGGTCGACCAGCTGATGGCGCTGGTGCTGCGGGCGGAGGACACCGCGTACACCATCCCGCGGCAGGTGCCGCGCGGCCCGGCGGCCGGCGAGGGCCTGCACCTGCCGCCGCACTGCGAGAACGACGCCGCGCAGGCGCCGCCGGAGCGAGAACCCGGCGAGGACGGCCCGGCGCACCGCTGATCCACCGGGACAACGGAGTCGCCCCGGGAGGGAGATCCCCTCCGGGGGCGACGGAACACGGAGCCCGTACGGCCTCAGCGGCCGTGCTTGCTGCTGCCGTGCTTGCTGCTGTGCTTCTTGTGCTTACCGCTGCTGTGCTTCTTATGCTTACCGCTGCTGTGCTTCTTGTGTTTGCCGTTGTGCTTCTTGTGCTTGCCGCTGCTGTGCTTGTTCTTCTTATTCTTCTTGTTCTTGTGCCCGCTCTTGTTCTTGCAGTTCTTGCCCCTGCAGGGCGCCTGCAGACCGGTTCCCGGCACGGAGGAAACCGATACGACGGCGGGCGTCGTGGTGGAGGCGGCGGCGGAGTTCAGGGCCAGCGCGCCCGGGATGACCAGGGCGGAGGCCACGAGGGCGCCGGCGGCGAGAGTGTGTCTGAGCATGTGAGATCACTCCGAATCGAGTGGTCGGTCCCAGGCTTTCCCGGGCGCTCGGAGCGCCGTATTCGGCATTCCGGGAAACGGCGCTTAAATAGTTCAATGTCACCCTAACCTGGCGAAATCCAGCGAAGAGCCCGGACGCGGCAAAGCCTTGGTCGGGTCATTCATCGGAATTTGTAGGGATTTCTGGGCATTCACCGAAGCCGACAGGGAACGCCCCGGACGAGGTTTATTCGCTTGACGCGGCGGAGCGCGCCCGGGAAGCCTTGGCCCGTGCTGATACGCCGAGAGACCCCCGCCGACATCCCCTCGATCCACGCCGTGCACCTCGCGGCGTTCGCCGGAGATTACGCGCCGGGCACCACCCCGCCGGAGGCCGGCCTGGTCGACGCGCTGCGCGCCTGCGACGGATGGCTGCCCGAGTTGTCACTGGTCGCCGAGGACGTGAGCGGCGCCGTGGTCGGGCACGTCGTCTGCACCCGGGCGAGCGTGGGCTCGTCGCCCGTGCTCGGGCTCGGCCCGCTCGGCGTGCTGCCCGCCTTCCAGCGCCGGGGTGTCGGGCACGCCCTCGTGCACGCCGTGCTGGGCGCGGCGGACGCGCTCGGCGAGCCCCTGGTCGTGCTGCTCGGCCACTCGGACTACTACCCGCTGTTCGGTTTCCGCCTGGCGTCGGAGTACGGGGTCACCCCGCCGGTGCCCGAGTGGGCCCCCCACTTCCAGGCCCGCCCGCTCAGCACGTACACCCCGGCGCTGCGGGGCGCCTTCACCTACGCCGCGCCGTTCAACGATATGTGACTCCAGGAACGCGCGAAGGGCCTCCACCCGGCACGCCGGTCGGAGGCCCTTCGTCGCTGGCGGTGGAGGTGGGATTTGAACCCACGGATGGGTTGCCCCATCACACGCTTTCGAGGCGTGCGCCCTCGGCCACTAGGCGACTCCACCGCGGAGCAGCCTACCGGATCCGGGCCCTGTTTCGTGCATGCCGACCGTCCGGTATGTAGGGAAATGTAGGGAAAAGGGGTGGTCAGCCGCGTCGTTCGGTGAAGAACTCCCGCAGCAGCGCGGCGCACTCCCCGGCCAGCACCCCGGCGATCACCTCGGGGCGGTGGTTCAGCCGGCGGTCGCGCACCACGTCCCACAGCGAGCCCGCGGCGCCGGCCTTCTCGTCCACCGCGCCGTACACCAGGCGGTCCACCCGGGCGAGCACCGCGGCGCCGGCGCACATCGTGCAGGGTTCGAGAGTCACCACCAGCGCGCAGCCGTCCAGGCGCCACCCGCCCCTGGCGCGGGCCGCGGCGCGCAACGCCAGCACCTCGGCGTGCGCGGTGGGGTCGGCCGAGCTCTCGCGGTCGTTGCCCGCCTCGGCGATGATCTCGCCCCCGGGGCCGATCACGACCGCGCCGACCGGCACCTCGCCGCGCCGGGCCGCGAGGACGGCCTGCGCCAGCGCCCGCCGCATCGGCTCCTCGAACCCGGCCGCAGGGGGGCTCACGGAGTTTTCGGTCATGCCCTAACGCAGGCGGTCGAGCTCGTCGGCGAAGGCCAGTTTCTCGGCGATCACCGAAAGAGTGTCGGCGGGGAGCACGCCTTCTTCCATACTCAGCTCAAGTAGTTCCTCGGGAGAGACCCCGAGGTCGCTCAACAACTCGAAGTCCCCGGCCGGCCGCACGCCGAGATCCGCGTCCTTGTCCGGCACGAGCACCCCGGCCAGCTCGTTGAACAGCTCGCCGAGGGGGTCGTTGGCCGCGGAGTGCGCGTCGGACACGAACGCCCTCGGCTCGGATTCGTCCTGGTAGCGGATCAGGGCGAACCATTCGTCCTCGACCTCGACGCAGAGCAGGGCGAGCTCGTCCCCACTGAGGCCGAGAGCCTCCTGAACGGCGTCGCCGAGGTCGTCGGCGATCTCGGCGTTGCCGAGGTCCACCTCCGCGCCGCTCCACCCGTCGGTGACGCGGACGAAGCCGGCGGCGAACAGAGAACCACGTGATGGTCTCGAGGGCATGATCGGGGCTCCCGAGGTCAGCCTAGGGCTGAGTCGACGGCACGTTCAAACGGCTGGGAGAAGCCCAGCCGTGCGGCGATGCTGGAAAGCACCTCATCAGGCAGCAGTTCGAGATCGCCGGAGAGAGCGCCGAGCTCCATCTCGTCGAGGCCGAGATCGGCGAAAATCGACAGGTCCCCGGCGGGGAGCACCATGTCGAGCTCTTCCTCCTCGGGCACGGGCACGTCGAGGAACTCCAGGACCTGCCGGGCGAGGGGCCAATCCCAGGACGCGGTGATGTCGGAGAGGAAGACGTCCACGTGCTCACCGAAGACCCGTAATGCCACGAAGAAGTCATCCCCCACCGCGACGAGCCCAATCGTGGCGGCCATGCTCGGCTGCTGCCGGAGCGCATGGATGAGGCCATGGAGGTCCTCGGTGAGGCCCACGGGTAGCATCTCGGCTTCCCATTGGTCGTCCTCACGGTAGACCACGATGGCGAAGTCAAGAGCGTCTACGTCTGTCATCTTCACTCCACCGACGCGGTTCTCACAGTTGGCAATGCTCCCAGAATCCCTAGGCCGTCGTACGGCGCTCGGGCAAATTGTGATCAAAAACGAGCGGTCCCTGCCTGCGGATGCCCGATGGTCGTTACCAGCCCGCTTGTACCATTCACCGGGTCACAGACGATACCGTTGGCAGCCATGAAGACCCTCGTCGTCGACCACCCGCTCGTCGCGCACAAGCTCACCGCGCTGCGGGACGAGCGCACGGACTCCCCGACGTTCCGCCGGCTCGCCGACGAGCTGGTCACCCTGCTCGCCTACGAGGCGACGCGCGACGTCAGGGTCGTCGAGGCCACCGTCAACACCCCCGTCGCCCCCGCCCACGGCGTACGGCTCGCCCGCCCGGCGCCGCTGGTGGTGCCGATCCTGCGCGCGGGTCTCGGCATGCTCGACGGCATGACCCGCCTGCTGCCGACCGCCGAGGTCGGCTTCCTCGGGATGATCCGGGACGAGGGCACCCTGAAGGCCCAGACGTACGCCACACGGCTGCCCGAGGACCTGTCCGGCCGCCAGTGCTACGTTCTGGACCCGATGCTGGCCACCGGCGGCACGCTGGCCGCCGCGGTGCGGCTGCTGTTCGAGCGCGGCGCCGAGGACGTGACGGCCATCTGCCTGCTCGCCGCGCCCGAGGGCCTTGCGTACATGGAGAAGGCCCTTGCCGATTTCACGCCGGTACGTGTGGTCACCGCCGCGCTGGACGAACGGCTGAACGAGCACGGCTACATCGTTCCGGGCCTCGGGGA
Organism: Sphaerisporangium aureirubrum; assembly: GCF_042658925.1. Lineage (NCBI taxonomy): Bacteria > Bacillati > Actinomycetota > Actinomycetes > Streptosporangiales > Streptosporangiaceae > Sphaerisporangium > Sphaerisporangium aureirubrum. Next base: position 43,552 of record NZ_JBHSRF010000065.1, on the reverse strand, counting down.
CGCGGGCGACCGTCTTTACGGTGCCGTCTGAAAAGCTTTTTCGTTCGTTCTCCCGCAGCTTGCCATCCAGACTGTTACATGCTGTCGTCCACCGGGTACTCATAGTGACGAAGACAGTCATCCGTGTCTCCGGCCCACGGGCCGGGGAGGCACGCCTGGGAGTGCGATGGACCATCAGCCGGACGGCGAGACCTACTCACAGGTCGAGACCGTGCTCAAGGTGGAGTTCGCCGGAGTCCATCCCGCCGCGACGGTGACCCGCTGCATCGAAGCGGCTCACCACGGCGCGATGGAAGTCACCGGGTACGCCTACCCGGGCTTGGTGGAGCGCATCGCACGCAAGCACCTGCAGGTGCTCGCCGTGGTGGCCACCGAGCAAGGGTGACACGAACCACATCCAGACCCCATAAGTCTAAGACTGGAGGGTCTGGATGCGCTTTACCCGGCCATGTGGCTGGGTAATCTATACGGTGGGTGCAGTGGGTGAGTGGTAATCGGAGGCGGCAGTGCAGGTCAAGAAGGTTCTAACGTACGCAGCCATAGCGTTTGTGGCTTTCTACCTGTTCACCAGACCGGCTGACGCAGCCAGCGCGGTCAAGGGAGCATTGGACACTGTGGTGAATGCCGCGGATTCGCTGGCTCTATTCTTCACGAAGCTGACATGAGGCTTGTAACGCACGGGGACTCTGCTCCGTCGTCGGTCAATCGCTACCTTCTCCCCCAAGAGCACCAGGTCATCATGGTACGCCGTCATCCGGCGGTACTGTTACGGCCGGTCGCCGAGGTCTTCGGCGGCTTGATCCTCGCGGGGCTGCTCAGCAAGTGGCTCGGTGAGAGCACCGGCTCCCAGGCATTGGTGATCGTCTGGTGGGCCTGGCTGCTCTTACTGATCCGCTTCGTGTGGAAGGTGGCGGAGTGGTCGGTCGACTACTTCGTGGTGACCTCCAAGCGCATGCTGCTGACCAGGGGCCTGATCACCCGCCGGGTCGACATGATGCCCCTCGGCAAGGTCACGGACATGAGCTTCCAGCGCTCCCTGCTGGGCCGCATGCTCGGGTACGGCGAGTTCGTCCTCGAGTCGGCCGGCCAGGACCAGGCGCTGTCGACGGTCCCCTACATCCCCTATCCGGAGACCCTGTACCTGGAGGTCTGCCAGATGCTCTTTCCGAGTTCGAACGACGACGATTAGTCATGATTCGTCCAGAATCCCGAGGCGCGAGACGCGGCTCTCCTTCGGGATTCTTGACGTGGGTATACCCGATTCGGCTCCTTCGTGCCATCATGGCGGAACCATTGACCATATCCCCGCCCTAAGAGATCACATGCCGAGTCAGGGAACCATCGGTGACCGCGTCCGCGGATTGCGGCTGAGCAGGCGTATGTCTCAGGCCCAGTTGGCTGGACCCGACCTATCCGACAGTTATGTCTCTCTCATCGAGTCCGGCAAGCGCACGCCGACTCCGGTGGTGGCCCGTCTGCTCGCCGAGCGTCTAGGGTGCACCACCGAGTTCCTGCTGCACGGGATCGAGCCGCGTCAGCGGATCGACACCGAGCTGGGGCTGCGCCATGCCGAGTTGGAACTGGGCCACGGCGACCCCGCCCTGGCGGCCGAGCGCTTCGGCGACATCGTCCGGGCGGCCGGTGAGGACAACGCGCTCCTCGCCGCGCACGCCCGTTTCGGGCGCGCCCGCGCGCTCGAGGCGCAGGGCAAGATCGGTAGCGCCGTCGAGGCGTACGAGCGGCTTCGTCGTGAAGCCTCCGCGCACCCCGAACGGCTCGCCGACCTGCCGCTGACCGTGGCGCTGTGCCGTTGCTACCAACGAGCGGGCGACGTCCTTCGCGCCCGCGACCTAGGCGCGCACGCGCTGGAGCAGGTCACCCGGCTCCCGCTCGTGCACGGCGACGTCGCCGTCGAGCTCGCCGCCGCGCTGGCGGAGGCCGAGATCGGCCTTTCGTACGTCGAGGAGGTGCTCGGCTCGACGGGTGTGCCCGTCCCCGCCGACCGCACCACCGAGATCCTCTCCCTGTGGCAGGCAAGTGTGTCCGCCGCGGAAGGTGAGGACTCGGCGCTCGCCGTGCGGTTCGCCGACGACGCGCTCGCCGCCGGCCGTCCCGCCAGGATCGCCACCCGCATGGCCCAGATCGCCATGCGCTGGGCGGAGCTGTCCGCCGCCCGGGGCAACGTCGAGACCGAAGAGTTCGACCGGCTCGTCTCGGGTGCGAGCGAGGTCTTCTCCGTGCTGCCCGCCGCGGCGGTCGAGCACGGCCGGAGCCTCATCGTGCTGGCCCGGGTCAGGCTGCGTTCGGGCGACCACCTCGACGCCTCCCGTCTCGCGGGCCGGGCACTGGAGTTGCTGGCGGAAGGCCCCGTGGCCATCGCGGCGTCGGCGCACCTGGTGCAGGCCGAGGCCGGGTTGGCACGGTCCGACGGCGACCCCGCGTCCAGCCTGCGGCAGGCCGCCGCCCTGCTGACCGCCGCGCCCGCAACAGGCACGGTCCGCGACCGCGAGGTCGCCCGGGTCTGGCGTGAGCTAGGCGATCTGTGGGGGAGGGCCGGTCACCGCGATCAGCAATCGCGGGCGTATCGTAGGGCACTCGAAGCGGTCGGGGTCAGGTCGACCGTCGCCGGTGCCGTCACGTCCGCGGTGTTCGCCCGGTAGGCCTCCTTCCCCGCGCGTTCGGATTTGGCGCCGAGGCACGGGAATAACTAAGGTCAACCAATCATTGACTCGTGGGATGATTGGTTACCTCGGAGGAGGCAGACTGTGAGTCTGCGTACGGCACAGCGGGCTTCCCTCGTCGACCAGGTGATCGAGCAGTTGAAAGATCAGATCACCTCGGGATCATGGCAGATGCATGCCAAGATCCCGACCGAGACGGTGCTCGCCGAGCAGCTCGGAGTCGGCCGGAACACCGTCAGGGAGGCGGTGCGCGCCCTCACCCACGCAGGCTTGCTGGAGTGCCGCCAGGGCGACGGAACCTACGTCCGGGCGACCAGCGAGCTGTCGGGGGCCATGGCGCGCCGCCTCCGCGCGGCGGAGCACCTGGAGATCCTCGAGGTGCGCCGCGCGCTGGAGATCGAGGCGGCCAAGCTCGCCGCGGTGCGCCGCACCGAGGGGGACATCGAGCTGATCGAGGCGGCCCTGAAGCGCCGCGACCAGGCCTGGGCCGACGGCGGGGACACCTTCGTCGAGGCCGACCTGGCGTTCCACATCGCGGTCGTGGAGGCCACCCACAACCGCGTGCTGATCGAGCTCTACAAGGACTTCTCCGCCGCGCTGCGCGCGAGCATCGCGGCGGCGGGCGCGCCGCTGGCCGGGCACATCCCGCACGACGCCATCGCCCGTGCCATCGCCTCGGGCGACGCCGCCGCGGCCGAGCGTGCCGGGCACGCCTGCATGGAGCACATCGCCATCGCCCTGACCGAGCAGCAGGACTAGCCGGCGGGGCCCGTGCGGCCCCGCCCGTGGGCTAGCCGAGCCGCAGGGACATCACCAGGTAGCGGAACGCGGGGTCGTCGTCGTGATCGGTGACCAGGACCGGCCGCGTGGGGGACGCCATGTGGAGCCGGACGTCCTCGGTCTCGACCCCGGCCAGGCCGTCCAGCAGGTAGTGGGGCTGGAAGGCGATCTGGAGCTCCTCGCCGTCCAGCTCGGCGGGCAGCGCCTCGGCGCCGCGGCCGATCTCGCCGCCGCCCGCCTGGATCAGCACCTGGTTGCTGGTGAACGACAGCCGGACCGCGGTGTTGCGCTCGGCCACCAGCGCCACCCGCTTGACGGCCTCCACGAACGGCGCGACCTTCAGCACGGCCTGGATCGGCCAGTCGTCGCTGAGCCGCGCGCGGTAGTCGATGAACTGGTCGTCCAGCAGGCGCACCGTGGTGACGCGGCCCGCGCACTCGAACCCCGCGATGCCGTCACCGAACCCGATCTCCACCTCGCCCGCACGCAGCGAGCGGGCGACCTCGGACATCACCCTGGCCGGCACCATCGCCGAGACCTGCTGCCCGGCCTCGTCCGGGTGCCACAGGAAGTCCCTGGCCGCGATGCGGTAGCGGTCGGTGGCCGCCAGCGAGACGTTGACGTCGTCGACGTCGATACGTACGCCGGTGAGCATCGGCAGGGTGTCGTCCCTGCTGGCGGCGACCGCGACCTGGCCGACCGCCGAGGCGAAGATGACACCGCCCACCGTCCCGGCCCTCGGCGGCATCGCCGGGAGCGTGGGGAAGTCGGCCACCGGCAGGGTGAGCAGGCCGAACTCGGTGCTGCCGCAGGTCAGCACGGCCTCGCTGCCGGAGGTGGCGATCTCGACCGGCTCGGCGGGCAGGCTCCGGGTGATCTCGGCGAGCACCCGCCCCGGTATCAGCGCCTTGCCGGGTTCGGCGATGTCGGCCTCGACGAAGGCACGGGCCGAGACGTCGTAGCCGAACACCGAGAGCATCAGACCGGTGTCCAGGGCCTCCAGCAGGATGCCGGACAGCACCGGCATCGCCGGACGGCCCGGCAGCGTGCGGGCGCTCCACGCCACCGCATCGGCCAAGACATCACGGTTCACCTGGAACTTCACGCTGATCCATCCCCTTCGCAACGTCCGTCCACGCAAAGGTAACGCGTGGGTCGGACATTTGACGGCGAAGCGACCACGCCGTGCGGGTCACCCGCGGGTGCCGTTCAGGTAGGCCAGCACCGCCAGCACCCGGCGGTTGTCGTCGTCGGACACCGCGAGGTCGAGCTTGGCGAAGATGGCGGCCGTGTGCTTGGCCACCGCGCTCTCGCTGAGGAACAGCCGCTGCGCGATGGCGGCGTTGGAGCGTCCCTCGGCCATCAGCTCCAGCACCTCCCGTTCCCGGGGGGTGAGCCTGCCGAGCGGGGCGTTGCGGGCGTTGCTGGCGAGCAGCCGGGCGATGACGTCGGGGTCCATGGCGGTCCCCCCGGTCGCCACCCGGCGCACCGCGTCCACGAACTGCCCGGCGTTGAAGACGCGGTCCTTCAGAAGGTACCCCACGCCACCGGTCCCGTCGGCGAGCAGCTCACGGGCGTACAGCTGCTCGACGTGCTGGGAAAGGATCAGCACCGGCAGGCCGGGGATGTGCCGCCGGGCCGTCAGGGCCGCCTGCAGGCCCTCGTCGGTGAACGTCGGCGGCAGGCGCACGTCCACCACCGCCACCTCGGGACGCTCGTCCAGCAGGGCCTTGAGCAGCTCCGGCCCGGACTCCACCGCCGCGACGATCTCGAATCCGTGTGCCTGCAGCAGGTTGACCAGCCCTTCCCGCAGCAGGAATAGGTCCTCCGCCAGCACCACTCTCACGCGATCGCTTCCCGCTCCGCCCGCTTGGCCACGCACAGGCTCCGCGCGGCGAAGGCCACCATGCCTCCGCCCAGGGAGATCATGCCTAAGATCACCGGCCATTGCAGCCCCGCGGGCAGATAAAGCGCGAGGAACCAGCTCCGCTCCGGCACCTGGAAGAGCTTCAGGAAGGCCGGGACCAGGCCCTGCGGGAACAGCGGGAGCCAGAACAGCCCCCAGGAGATGTTCATCATCGTCCGCCGCCACTGCGGCAGCACGGAACAGGGATCCACCGCGAGCGCACGCGGGATCTCGACCATCGCCGTCGTCGGCCCGCCGAGGGGGCTGTGCAGCGCCAGGACGCCGTCGAAGGCCGCGAGCCGCCGCTCGATGCCGCGCAGACCGCTGCCCCGGGAAGGGTCGGCACCGCCGTAGCCGTCGTCGGTGACGGTGATCCGCAGGGCCGGCCCGCGGTGACTGATGTCCACCGTGACGGCACGCGCGCCCGAGTGCCGTCCGGCGTTGGCCAGCAGCTCGCTGATCACGAAGTACGCGGCGGACTCGACCGGGGCTTCCGGCTGGGTCGGAAGATCGACCCGCACCGTGATGTCCAGCGGGCTGTCCAGGGCGAGGGCGCGCACCGCGTCACCGAGGCCGCGCTCGGCCAGCACCGGTGGATGGATGCCTCTCACCACCTGCCGTAGCTCGATCAGGGAGGCGGCCGACGCCTCGCGCACCTTGGCGATGAGCGCCTTCGCGGCGGCGGGATCCTTCTCCACCAGTTCCTCGGCCGCGCCGAGGGTCATGCCGATGGCCACCAGGCGCGCCTGGGCGCCGTCGTGCAGGTCGCGCTCGATGCGCCGCAGCTCCGCCGCCTGCGAGTCGACGGCATCGGTGCGGGTCCGGTTGAGATGGCGCACCTCGCCCGCCAGGCGGGCCTTGGCCGTGGGGGCGAGCAGCAGGCGGGTCCATCGGCCGTGCAGGCCCGGCGCCTCCGCCGCGGCCCAGAACGACGCCGCGAGCAGGAGCAGGCCCGCGACGATCTCCAGTGGCCGCCCCGTGCCCACGAGCAGGGCACCCCCGCCGATCATGAACAGCGGCGCCGCCGCGATCGCGAGGCCCACCAGAGGGTCGGTGAGCAGCCAGGCGAAGTCGCGCCAGGTGGCCGGATCCTTGAGCACCCAGTTGAAGTCGAGGTTGAAGCGCGGGATCAGGGACGTCCGGTAGCGCTGCACCCCCTCCCGGTACCACCCGTCCCGGCCCGGCATCGGCGGCGGCGGCGCGGGACGGTAGGGCGTCGCGATCTGCACGCCCGACCACGCCTTCGCCAGATCGCGCGCCTGGGCGGCCCGGACGCGGACCAGCCGCACCGTGGCCGGATACAGGAACACCACGCCGAGCCCGAAGCACAACGCGTGCATGAACAGGATCAGCACGGCCAGCAGCATGTTCACCCCCGTGATGAACGTCAGGGCCAGGCTGCGGGCGAATCCGGTGAGCATCCGAAGGAACATAGGGTCAGTGTGCGGCACCGGAACCGCCGCGGTCAGTGGGCGTGGCCACCCGGCCGGGGTGTATCCAGGTACACCCCCGGCGGGGTCGCAGCCGCATTCCGGCGGTGCCCGCCGGTTCCTAGCGTCTACGGCATGGACATCATCGAGATCACCGGCCTGCGCAAGGCGTACGGCGGTCGGGTCGCGGTCGACGACGTCTCGTTCACCGTGGCGGAGGGCGAGATCTTCGGCGTCGTCGGCCGGAACGGCGCCGGCAAGACCACCACGGTCGAGTGCGTCTCCGGCCTGCGGGTCCCGGACGCCGGCACCATCAGCGTCGCCGGGCTGGACCCGCGCCGGGACCGCGCGGAGCTGCGGCACAGCCTCGGCGTACAACTCCAGGACTGCACGCTGCCCGACAAGCTGAAGGTGGGCGAGGCGCTGGACCTGTACGCCTCGTTCTACGAGCACCCGGCCGACTGGCGCAAGCTGCTGGAGGAGGTCGGCCTCGGCCCGAAGCGGGACACCGCGTTCGCCAAGCTGTCCGGCGGGCAGCGGCAGCGGCTGTCCATCGCCCTGGCCCTGGTCGGCACGCCACGCGTGGCGATCCTGGACGAGCTCACCACGGGCCTGGACCCGAAGTCGCGGCGGGAGACCTGGGAGCTCATCGACCTGGTCCGGTCCCGGGGCGTCACGATCGTGCTGGTCACTCACTTCATGGAGGAGGCCGAGAGGTTGTGCGACCGGATCGCCATCTTGGACGGCGGCCGGGTGGCGACCATCGACACGCCGGAGGGCCTGATCGCCCGGGCGGACGGCGGGCAGCGGCTGCGCTTCCGCGCGGGCCCCGAGGCCGAGGCGGTGCTGCGGGCGCTGCCCGAGGCGGCCGGCGTCACCATGGTGGGCGACCGGTTCACGGTGACCGGCTCGGGAAACCTCCTGCTCGCGGTGGCGAGCGCCCTGGCGGCCGACGACATCGTCCCCAGGGACTTCACCATGGACCGCACGACGCTGGACGACGCCTTCCTGGCGCTCACCGGCCACGCGGCCGACAGCACGGAAACGGAAGAGGTATGAACATGGCCACCCCGGTACGGTCGTCCATCGGCACCGCCCCGGTACGTCACGGCGTGCGCGCGGGGGGCACGCGCAAGCTGCTGCTGACCGAGGCGCGGCTCTACCTGCGCGAACCGATGACGACGTTCTTCACCCTGTTCCTGCCGCTCGGGCTGCTGCTGGTGCTCGGCAGCGCGATCCCCGGCTTCCGGGAGCCCCTGCCGGAATGGGGCGGCGAGCGAGTCGTGGACACACAGCTGCCCGCCATGATGATCATCTTATCGGTGGCCACCTCGGCGTTCAGCGCGATCCCGGCGGCGCTCGCGGTCTACCGCGAACGCGGCATCCTGCGCAGGCTGTCGGTCACCCCCGTCGGCCCGGTCCGGCTGCTCGGCGTGCAACTGGTGATCAACCTCGTCTCGGCGGTCGTCGCCGCCGCGCTCACGATCGTCGCGGGCCGCCTCGTGCTGGGCTCCCAGGTGCCCGCCCAGCTCGGGTGGTTCGCGGTGTCCTTCGTGCTCGGCGTGTGCGCGCTGTTCGCCGTCGGCCTGCTGCTCGCCGCCATCGTGCCGAGCAGCCGCGCCGCCGGCGGCCTCGGCGCCCTCGTGATGTTCCCCCTGCTGTTCCTCGGCGGCCTGTGGCTCCCCCGGGAGGCCATGCCCGACGCCCTCCGCGCGGTCAGCGACTTCACCCCGACCGGCCCCTTCGGCCAGGCCCTGCGCGACTCCTGGGCCGGAACCACCCCGGAACCGCTCCACCTGGCCGTCCTCGCCGCCTGGATCCTCATCGCGGGTCTCACCGCGGCCCGCCTGTTCCGCTGGGAATGACGGCTCACCCGCCGAGCAGCCGCCGGGGCCCCGGGCCCTGGCGGCCCAGCTCGTCCCCGGGGTTGATGAGGGGGCAGCGGTCCAGGGACATGCAGCCGCACCCGATGCAGTCGGTGAACTCGTCCCTGATCTGCTGGAGCCGGCGGATGCGCTCGTCCAGCTCCACCCGCCAGCGCTCCGACATCCGCTGCCAGTCGGCCCGGGTCGGCACGTGGCCCGGCGGGAACGTCGCGAGCACCGCGGCGATGTCCGCCAGCGGTATCCCCACCCGCTGCGCCATCCGGATCAGCGCCACCCGCCGCAACATGTCCCGCCGGTACCGCCGCTGGTTCCCCGAGGTCCGCCTGCTGGTGATCAGCCCCTGCCGCTCGTAGAAGTGCAGCGCCGACACCGCCACCCCACTACGCGCCGCCAGCTCCCCCACGGTGAGCTCCATGCCGATCACGTCCACCCCCCGCACCCCGCCGAGCAACCGACCTCAACCATACTTAAGGCCGAGGCGAAGATCAGCGGATCAGTGCGGCGCCATATCCACAAATCGGCTGTAATGCCCCTGGAAGGCCACCGTCACTGTCGCCGTCGGCCCGTTTCTGTGCTTCGCCACGATGAGGTCGGCCTCCCCCGCCCGCGGCGACTCCCGCTCGTACGCGTCCTCCCGATGCAGAAGGATCACCACGTCGGCGTCCTGCTCGATACTGCCGGATTCGCGTAGGTCTGAAACCTGGGGTCGCTTGTCGGTGCGTTGTTCGGGGCCGCGGTTCAGCTGGGAGATGGCGATGACGGGGACCTCCAGCTCTTTGGCCAGGAGCTTGAGGGCTCGCGAGATCTCGGAGACCTCCTGCTGGCGGCTTTCGGTCTTCTTGGGGGAGCTCATCAGCTGGAGGTAGTCGACGATGACGAAGCGGAGGTCGTGGCGCTGTTTCAGGCGGCGGCACTTGGCGCGGATCTCCATCATCGACATGTTGGGCGAGTCGTCGATGAACAGGGGGGCCTCGGCGACCTCGCTCATGCGGCGGGCCAGGCGGGTCCAGTCCTCGTCGTTCATGGTGCCCGAGCGCATGGTGTGCAGGGCGACCCTGGCCTCGGCGGACAGCAGGCGCATGGTGATCTCGTTGCGGGACATCTCCAGCGAGAACACGACCGTCGTCATGTGGTGCTTGATTGCGGCGGACCTGGCGAAGTCCAGGCCGAGCGTGCTGTTGTGCGTGGGCACGCAGGAACGGCCGGCGAGGTACATGTGGTCGGCGTTGTCCACCTCGACGCAGCGCACCGGGCGGGACGGCACCGGGCGGACGGCGACGACGCGGCGCGCCCTGCTCTCCCGGCCCTCGATCTCGGCGCGGGTGAAGCACACCACGTGGGCCGGCGCGCCGCCGTGCACGGCGAGGACACGCACGGTGGCCGTGGCCCCGAGGCTCAGCGCCAGCTCGCGCACGTCCCGCGCGAGGCCGGGGCCGTCGAACACCAGCTCGATCACGCCGTCGCCGCCGGAGCGGCCCATCGCGTCGCACAGGGCGGTCAGCAGCTCGCGCCGTTGCGCGACCGAGCCGCGCAGGTAGGCCGCCGGAACGCGCCGGAGCCCGTCGAGACGGGCGGCGAGGGTGGACGGCGACACAGGCAGGTCCCGCGCGGGCAACCGGAACGGCGCGGCCGGCTCGACGGTGAGCTCACGAGCGGGGTCGTGCAGGGCGGCGGCGAGGTCTTCGGTGGTGAGGACGGCGGGACGCGGGGCGGTGCCGCGGGGGGGCGGCACGAGGGCCGGGCGTCGGGTGACCCGCCACTGGTGCCGGGCGTCGGCGACGATGACGGTGCCGTCGTCGAACTCGAGCTCGTAGCAGGGGCGGTCGCGCAGGACGCCGGTGGCGGCGACGACGTGGGTGGGGCGGCCGTCGGCGCCGATGAGGAGGTCGCCGGGGCGGACCTCGCCCATCGTGGTCCAGCCGTCCGGCGTGGGCAGGGGGGTGTCCAGGGCGAGGGCCTTGCCGATGGCGGGACGGGCGGCGACCACGATCATCTGGCCGGGGTGCAGGCCGTTCATCAGCGCGTCGAGGTCCTGGAAGCCGGTGGGCACCCCGACCATCTGGCCGCTGCGGCTGCCGATGGCCTCGATCTCGTCCAGCGCCCCGGGCATGATCTCGGACAGCGGCCGGTAGTCCTCGCTGGTGCGCCGCTCGGTGACCGCGTAGATCTCGGCCTGGGCCCGGTCGACCAGCTCGTCGACCTCTTCGTTCTGCCCGCCGTACCCGTAGGAGACGATGCGGGTGCCGGCCTCGATGAGGCGGCGCAGGATCGCCTGCTCGCGCACGATCCGGGCGTAGTAGCCGGCGTTGGCGGCGGTGGGCACCACGGCGGTCAGGGTGTGCACGTACGCGCCGCCGCCCACCCGGGCGATCTCGCCCCGCTTGGACAGCTCCCCGAAGACCGTCACCGCGTCGGCGGGTTCGCCGCGGCCGTACAGGTCGAGGATCGCGTCGTAGATGATCTGGTGCGCGGGGCGGTAGAAGTCGTCGGAACGCAGCAGCTCGACCACGTCGGCGATGGCGTCCTTGGACAGCAGCATGCCGCCGAGGACGGACTGCTCGGCCTCGATGTTGGCGGGCGGGGTGCGCTCGAACGGTGTTTCGAACGAGGCGACTTCGCTGCTCATCCCGAACGCCCCTCCTCGAAACCTCCGGCACCCCCGAGGTAGCCGGGGTGACAGTTTCGCCGGTTCGGCGGGAACCGGCAACGTGTCCTGTAGACAGGGTTGTGGATAAGGTGTGCAGTTCTCGCCCCAGGGTGTGGGCACGCTGGGGACAACTCTGTGGATAAGTCCGAGGCGGTTGTGCACAGCCCTTGCTGAGCAGCGGAAACCGTATCCACTGGCTGTGGAGAAAAGAAAGTCGGCGCGACACGCCCCTAGCCGCCACCCCGGGTGAAGATCACCCGGACGTAAGGGACAAAATAGCCGGGTGACTCTTACATCGCGCGCGGACGGCCGGGAGATCCTCCGCCTCGCCGTCCCCGCGTTCGGCGCGTTGATCGCCGAGCCCCTGTTCATCCTCGCCGACTACGCCATCGTCGGCCGCCTCGGCACCACCGCGCTCGGCGCCCTCGGCATCGCCGGCGCCGCGGTGACCACCCTGATCAACATCTGTGTTTTCCTCGCCTACGGCACGACGGCCGCGGTGGCGCGGCAGGCGGGCGCGGGCGACCTGCCCCGGGCGGTCAAGCAGGGCGTGGACGGCCTGTGGCTGGCCGTCGCCATCGGCGTCGCGCTGATCGCGGTCTGCTGGCCCCTCGCCCCCTGGATCGTCGAGCTGTTCGGCGCGTCGCCGGACGTCGCGGACCAGGCGGTCACCTACCTGCGGATCAGCCTGATCGGCACCCCCGCCATGCTCGTCATCCTGGCCGGGACCGGCGTGCTGCGCGGCCTGCGCGACACCGTCACCACCCTGACGGTGTCCGTCGGCTCCTTCACGCTCAACGCCGTGCTGAACGCCCTGTTCGTGCTCGTGTTCGGCTGGGGCATCGCCGGGTCCGCCTGGGGCACGGTGCTCGCGCAGACCGGCGGCGCGGCCGTCTACGTGCTCACCGTGGTCCGGGCCGCGCGGCGGCACCACGTGCCGGTGCGGCCCGACCCCGCCGGGATCGGGGCCCTCGGCACGGCGGGCATCGCGCTGCTGATCCGTACCGTCTGCATGCGCGTCGTGCTGCTCGTCGCGACCGGCGTCGCCACCCGCATGGGCGACGCCCAGCTCGCCGCGCACGCCATCGCCACCCAGATCTGGACGCTGATGGCGTTCGCGCTGGACGCCATCGCCATCGCCGGCCAGGCCATCACCGGCCACGCCCTCGGCGCCGGGGACGTGCGGCGCACCCGGGACGCCACCCGCACCATGGTCGTGTGGGGCATCGGGTACGGCGTGGTGCTCGGCCTGCTGATCCTGCCGCTGAGCCCGGTCATCCCGCACCTGTTCGGCGTGGAGCCCGGCGTGGCTGACCACCTGATCTCGGTGTTGTGGCTGGTCGCGCTGCTCCAGCCCCTGGCCGGGCTGGTGTTCGTGCTGGACGGCGTGCTCATCGGCGCGGGTGACCGCCGCTACCTGGCCTGGGCGTCCGCTCTCACCACCGTCGTCTACCTCCCGGCGGCCTATCTGGTCGGCCATCTCGGCGGCGGGCTGGTGGCCCTCTGGGCCGCCCTCGCCCTGTGGATGGCCGCCCGCGCCGTGACCCTCGGCCTGCGCGCCCGCGGCCATGCCTGGCTCGTCACCGGCGCCTGAGCGCTCGCGGAACGCCGCGACCCCGCTCGTCACCTAGGCCTGAACGCTCGCGGAACGCCGCGACCCCTGCTCGCCACCTGGGCCGGAACGGCCGCGGAACGCCACGACCCCTCCCCGGGCGTGCCGGGAAGGGGTCGCAGATCGGGCCGTGGTGGCCCCGCTCGGAGGGCGAGGGCCTGGTCGCCGGGGACTCAGCCGCCGAGGACCTCGACGTCGAGGTTGGCCGAGACCTCGGGGTGCAGCCGGACGGACACCCGGTGGGAGCCGACGCTCTTGATCGCGTTGTTGATCTCGATGCGGCGGCGGTCGAGGGCGGGACCGCCGGCGGCCTTCACCGCGTCGGCGATGTCGCCGGTGGTAACCGAGCCGAACAGCCGGCCGGAGTCGCCCGCGCGCGTGCGCAGGGTCACCCGCAGGTTGCCGAGGCGGCCCGCGACCTCCTTGGCGGTGTCCAGGTCCCGGATCTCCCGGGCCGAACGCGCCTTCTTGATCGACTCGATCTGCTTCTCCGCGCCACGGGTCCAGAGCATGGCGTACCCGCGGGGGATGAGGTAGTTACGGCCGTAGCCGTCCTTGACCTCGACGACGTCGCCAGGGGCGCCGAGGCCCGAGACCTCGGTGGTCAGAATGAGCTTCATATCTCTGCGGCCTCCCGTCAGCGCGCGGTGCTCGTGTACGGCAGCAAGGCCATCTCACGGGCATTCTTGATCGCGGTCGCCACGTCGCGCTGGTGCTGGGTGCAGTTGCCCGTCACCCGGCGGGCACGGATCTTGCCGCGGTCGGAGATGAACTTCCGCAGCAGCGCCGTGTCCTTGTAGTCGACGTAGGAGATCTTGTCATGGCAGAACAGGCAAACCTTTTTCTTAGGCTTGCGCAGTGCCGGCTTCGCCATCGTGGTGCTCCTCCTAAGAGAGCCCCGCGTCACGCGGGAATGGTCGATCGGTTACTGGTGTGGATGGAACTGGATCAGAAAGGCGGTTCGTCGCTGAGGTCGCCGCCACCACCCTGGGAGCCGCCGAAGCCGCCGCCCTGGTTGTAGCCGCCACCACCGCCACCGCCGCCGCCACCGAACCCGCCGCCGGCCGGAGCCGGCGAGGCCGAGGCCCACGGGTCGTCGGAGCCGCCGCCGAAGCCGCCGCCACCGCCGCCGCCACCCTGGCGCGAGGTCTTGTTGACCTTGCAGGTGGCGTTGCGGAGGGACGGGCCGACCTCGTCGACCTCGACCTCGTAGACGGTGCGCTTCTCGCCTTCCTTGGTTTCGTACGACCGCTGGCGCAGCCGCCCCTGAAGAATGACCCGCATGCCACGCTGAAGGCTCTCGGCGACGTTCTCCGCCGCCTGGCGCCAGACGTTGCAGGTCAGGAAGAGGCTTTCGCCGTCCTTCCACTCGTTGGTCTGACGGTCCATGAACCGCGGAGTGGATGCGATGCGGAACCGGGCCACGGCCTGCCCCGAGGGGGTGAAACGCAGCTCCGGGTCGTCGACAAGGTTGCCGACGATGGTGATCGTGGTGTCGCCTGCTGCCATCGGTCGCTCTCGCCTTCGTGGGTGAATCTGCGCAGCTGTTGGGCTCAGAGTACGGCCACCGCCCGACAAAAACCGGGCTTCGGCCTCACCGCGGGGGCGGGTCAGTGCACGTCGGGACGCAGCACCTTGGTCCGCAGGATGCCCTCGTTGAGGTTGAGCTGGCGGTCGAGCTCCTTGACGGTGGCCGGGGTGGCCGTGACGTCGACGACGGCGTAGATGCCCTCGGACTTCTTGGTGATGTCGTAGGCGAGACGGCGGCGACCCCACACGTCGACCTTCTCCACCGTGCCGCCGTCATTGCGGACCACGGTGAGGAACTGGTCGAGCGAGGGAGCGACCGTGCGCTCGTCGAGGGACGGGTCGAGGATGACCATCAGCTCGTAACGACGCATAGGACTTCCAACCTCCTCTGGACTCTTGCGGTCACGACACCATGCCGTGACAGGAGGACGCTGACGTCTTCGAGCCCGCCTCGGTGGCGGCCCGGTGATCGCGCGGCGTTGACACGCGCACAACTAGACGTAGCCCGACGAGTCTACCAGCGACCCGCGCCCGGCCCGGCCACCTTCGCCCGCGTGGGGTAAGTCACCCGCGCAACGGGAACGTCATGCCAGGTAGGTGCCATGAGGAAGGAGGCTGCCGGGATGCCACACACCACGGGCCCGCTCAGAATCAAGACACCGCGCCTGACGCTCAACTCCGACGGTCACCGGCACCCGCTGGAGAACGCCCTGACCCTGACCGCGCTCGGCCTCGGCGCCGTGGCGTTCGTCTGCGGCCTGATCGTGGACGCCCACGCCGTCGCGTCCTTCGCGGGCGTGCTCGGCTTCCCGGCCGGGCTGTACGCGCAGTACGTCTCGGCCACCACCGCGGAGCGCTCGGTCAACATCGTGGCCATCATCATGTCCTTCGTGGGCGTGGCCCTCGGCATCTTCCACGGGGGGTTCATCCCTTAGCGGGCGGAAGGGCCGGAGCCGGGAGGGCGGGACGTTCTATGAAAACGCCCCGCCACGGTCCGCGGCGGCGTCACTCGCCACCGATGTGCAGGTCGACACCGAGCAAGATCAGGAACCAGAGGAACACCGCGAGAAGTGCTTGCGCGATCCGCTTGAGGAGGGCGGGGGTGATGTAGTCGTGAACCCATGCCACGTAAATGCCGATGATGATGTAGATCAGCCCTAAAAAGCTGACCCCGCGGCGGTAGTAGGCCACAATTGTCTCCTATATGTCACGGTACGCAGGTCTCTAGGCGTACCAACGCGGCGCTCCACTGCCCATACGGCGCCTCCCGAAACGGCTAGGCTCGACCCCATGGTGCGCATCGGAGCTCACGTCGACCAGGACGACCCCTTGGCCCACGCCGCGGCCCGCGACGCCGAGGTCGTGCAGTTCTTCCTCGGGGATCCGCAGGGCTGGAAGGGCCCGGTGATCCCGCCCGGCGCGGACGCCCTGCGCGACTCCGCCGTCGACGTGTACGTCCACGCGCCCTATGTCGTGAACGTCGCCACCGCCAACAACCGCATCCGCATCCCGAGCCGCAAGATCCTCGCCGCTCAGCTGGAGGCCGCGGCGTCGATCGGCGCCAAGGGCCTGATCGTGCACGGCGGCCACGTCGGCAAGGACGACGACCCGCAGGTCGGCTTCGACAACTGGCGCAAGGTGTTCGAGCGGCTCGACCAGCCCATCCCCGTCCTGATCGAGAACACCGCGGGCGGCGACAACGCGATGGCGCGCAAGCTGGAGCGCATCGCCCGCCTCTGGGACGCCCTGGACGGCTTCGACGTGGGCTTCTGCCTGGACACCTGCCACGCGCACGCCGGCGGCGAGGAGCTGATCGGCGTGGTCGACCGGGTGAAGGCCATCACCGGCCGCATCGACCTGATCCACTGCAACGACTCGCGCGACGCCTTCGACTCCGGCGCCGACCGCCACGCCAACCTCGGCAAGGGCACGATCGACCCCGAGCTCATCCTCGCGGTGTGCCGCGCCGCCGGAGCGCCGGTGGTGGTGGAGACCCCGGGTGACGGCCAGGCGGCCGACATCGCGTTCCTGCGCGAGCACCTCTGAGGCGGGGCCTCAGCCTGCCCAGGCCCCGCTGAGGAACGTCAGGGTGTTGAGCACCATCAGCGGCCCCGCCAGCAACGCGTAACCCCACAAGATCGGTCTTCGGCGCACCCCCGCCTGCGCGATCAGGATCCAGATCGGCCACCACAACAGCGCCGAGCGCGGGATCGACAGGTAGTACGACGAGAGCAGCAGCGCGCCGAGCTGCAGCCCGACGTACAGGAACTCGCTCCAGCGCCGCACGGCCAGCAGCCACAGCAGGGCCACCACCCCGAGCACCGCGCCCGCGAGCTCCATGCGGAACGGCCAGGCGAACGGCCCGTCGTTGGTGGCCATCTGCCAGGTGGTCCAGAACGAGTCCCACGGCCACGTCATCGAGCGGCCCCAGCCCGCCTCCTGGGCGTGCTGCCAGGCCAGCCAGTCGCCCGTACGGCTGTACTGATAGGCCGAATACGCCACCAGCGGCACGAACGGGACCAGCAGCCACGGGGCCCGGCGCGCGGGCGGCCGCCGCGCGACGAACTCCACGATCAGCGCCAGCGCCAGGAACAGGCCGGTGATGCGCACGCACGAGGCCCCGGCGGCGAGCAGCCCGGCGGCGATCCAGTTGCCGCGCCGCGCGGCCAGCCAGGCCGGGATCGCGAAGGCCAGGAACAGCGCCTCGCTGTACCCGGCGAGCAGGAACACCGCGGTCGGGCACAGCAGCAGCGCGAGCACGGCGCGCGGGCCGGTGCCGGGCGGGCCCTCCAGCTCGCCGAGCCGCGCCAGCGCGATCATGGCGACCGTGCCGGCGACGAACGAGATCAGCAGCCCCGCGAGCGACCAGTCAGAGACGATCATGTGCACCAGCCGCAGGGCCAGGGGCATGCCGGGGAAGAAGGCCGGCAGGCCGAGATCCGGCGGCGTGCCGGGGACGCCGTCGTAGCCGTGCTTCGCGATGTCCACCAGGTGCTTGGCGTCCCAGTGCGACCACCGATCGAGGAACGAGCTGGTCTTGTCCTCGGCGAGCACGCCGATCCACACCGCCGCCGCGATGACGAGCCCGGCCCGTGAGAGCGTCCACAGCAGGATCGCCTCACCGGTGGCCGTGCCGCGGCCACGGGGAGAGGGCGCGACGGCTACGGCCACGGCCTCCTGAGGGGAGGTCTGCACACAGAGGAGAATAGATGGTCATCCCGGACTCCCGATTAGATTTCGGCAGCCAAGTGACCCACCGCACAGCCGACCGAATCATGCGATCGCCCCGGCGACGGCGTGCGCCGACGGCCGGGGCGATCGTGAAAGTTTCGTACGCCGACGGGATCAGGCGGGCGTCGCGGGCGCCTCTTCGCGCGCCGCGGGCGAGTCCAGGCGTAGCACGAAATGATCGGGCGCACCGTCCAGCACACCGCCCACCGGGTCGTCCAGGCCGTCCTGACGGATCACGTCGTGCTCCGGGCGCAGGATGTCGCGCACCACGAACGCCGCCAGCAACGCGATGGTCAGGGCCCGGCCCCACACTGCGGTGTAGTAGGTGACGTCGCTGATGCCGAGCGCCTCGTTGCCCGGCTGGATGCCGACCAGGTAGAGCCAGATCGCGAAGAAGTACCAGCACTCGGCGATCTGCCAGAGCAGCAGCGGCTTCCAGTTGGGCCGGGCCAGCACGGCGAACGGCACCAGCCACAGCACGTACTGCGGGGACCACACCTTGTTGGTGACCATGAACGCGGCCAGCACCAGGAAACACAGCTGCATGAGCCGGGGCCGGGTGCGCGCGGTGAACGCGAGCACCGCGATGGCCGCGCACATCAGGCCGAACGACACGATCCCGAGGGTGTCCAGCCGGGCCGCGTCCCCGAGGAACGGCCACTGCTTCATCTGGAAGAAGTACCAGAGCGACCCCCAGTCGGCGCCGCGCTCGCTGCTGAAGACGTAGAACCGCTTCCAGCCCTGGAAGGCCAGCAGCATGTACGGAAGGTTCACCGCCACCCAGGTGATCACCAGGCCCGCGACGGTGTACAGGAACGCGGGGAACTTCCTGGCACGCACCGAGAGCAGGAACAACGGGCCGAGGAAGACCACGGGATAGAACTTGGTGGCCACCGCCAGCCCGAGCAGCACCCCCGCCAGGAAGTGGTGTTTGCGGGACCAGGCGAGGAAGGCGCCGAGGGCGAGCGCGCCGCACAGCAGGTCCCAGTTGATGAAGGCGGTGAGGATCAGGGCGGGCGCAAGGGCGTACCACGCGGCGTCCCACGGCCGGCGCTGCAGGAGCGACAGCTTCGCGAGGACCACCACCCCGACGACCAGCGACACCGCCATGAGGAGCACGGTGAGGTCGTAGAACCACACCCCGGGCTCGCTCAACCCGGCCACAATGCGCTGGATCACCCACATCAGCGCGCCGATGCCGACGGGGTACTCCACCGGGTGCCCGAAGTACGGCGCCAAGCCCTGGTCGAGCTTCTCGTTCCACCACAGCGGATAGATGTCGGTGTAACAGAAGTTCAGGAACTGCTGGGTGCCGTCGTTCCAGGCGCCGCCGAACCGGCAGGGCGCCTTCCACAGGTAGGCGAGCACCGCCCCTGCCGTGGCCAGGAGCGCGAGGGGCACGAACGGCGCCACGGCCCGCGCCACGGAACCGGACGTTCCCGGGGCGTACGTCGATCGGTTCATGACCTCATCCCATCACCATGTCCCGGCACCCCGCTGGCGCCGGGACCCCACGATGATGCCTCACCGGGACGGTGTGCGTCGTCCGCCCGTCGGAGCCGGGTCAGGGGTGGGCGGTGGCGTGGACGCCGTTCCGGGCGCGTCGCCCCCGAACGGGTCGGGGTTGCCGTTGTTGTTGCAGGCGTCGTCCCACGGCAGGCAGCCTTCGCCGCCGCCACCGTTGTCGTCGGGCTGGCCGTCGTCGGTCGGGAACCCGTCGTCGGGGAACTCGTCCTGCGGCGTCGGGGTGGGCGTCGGCGTCGGCTTGGGCGCGAGGTCGAGCGGGCTCCCGATGTTGGACGGGTCGGGGAACTCCGCGACCTTCCTGCCCTTCATGGCCTCGGCCATGAACGCGCGCCACACCCGGGCCGGGACGGTGCCGCCGTCGAAGTTGTTGCCCAGGGACAGCTCGGCTCCGCTCTTGCGGTTCTCCTTGTACATGCCGACCGAGGCGGACAGCTGCGGGGTGAACCCGACGAACCAGGCTTCCTTGTTGTCGTTGTTCGTCCCCGTCTTGCCGGCCACCGGACGGTCGGACAGCGCCGCCGCCGTCCCCGTGCCGCCCTTCACCACCGACTGGAGCGCCACCACCGCGTCGGCCGCCACCTCTTCGGCGATGACCTGCTTCGGCGTCTTGTCCTCGGAGATGATCTGGATCTTGTTCGGGTCGATGACCCGGATGACGGTGTGCGTCGGGTAGTGCTTCCCCGCGTTGGCGAAGATCGAGTAGCCCGCCGCCTGCTCCACCGGGGTCACGCCGGCGCTGCCGATCGAGAAGAGGTACTTGTGGTCGGCGACGCTCTTCTCCATGGCGTCCTTGCTCAGCCCGGCGTCCTCGGCGATGCGCTTGACCGCGTCCAGGCCGACCTCGAAGCCCATCTGGCCGAAGGCCGTGTTGATGGAGTGCTGGGTCGCGTAGATGATGTTCATCGACGACGGGGTCGAGTGCCCGTTGGAGATCGGGGTCGTTCCCTCCAGCTTGAGCGGCTGCTTGCCCGTCACGTAGCTCTTCAGGCTGTGCCCGGCCTCCAGCCACGCCGCCAGCACGTAGGGCTTGAACGCCGACGCGGCCTGCTTGCGCGCCTGGAACGCCTCGTTGAACTGGTCGGGGTGCTTGCCGAGGTAGTTGTTGCCGCCGTAGAACGCCACGACGCGCCCGCTCGTCGGGTCCACGGCGGCCAGGCCGGTGTGGACCTCCTTGGGCAGCCCGGCGGTGGTCTGGTTCACCGCGGTCTTGGCGGCCAGCATGAGCTTGCGGTCGAAGGTCGTGTAGATCTTGTAGCCGCCGGTCTCGATCTGGCTGCGCGGCAGGCCCTTGGCCTCGAGCTCCTTGAGCGCCTCGGTGAGCATGTAGCCGCGCAGGCCGCTGAACGCCGAGGAGTCCTGGCGGGAGCCGGGCTTGGGGAACTTCAGGGTGGTGGGGTAGGCGCCGTACTTCTGCGGGTCCAGCTTGGCCATCTGCTTGAGCACGTAGCCGAACCGGAACTGGGTGCCGGAGAAGTTCTTCTTCTCCTCCGCCGTGTCGAACGCGCCCGGCTGCTGGATGCGTCCCGCGAGGTACACGCCCTCGGCCGGGGTCAGCTTCTTGACGCCGTGGCCGAAGAACTCGTTGGCGGCGGCCTCGATGCCGTAGGTGTTGCGGCCGAAGGGGATGATGTTGAGGTAGTACTCGAGGACCTTGTCCTTGCTCCACTCCTTGTCGAGCTTGATGGCGATGAAGATCTCCTTGATCTTCCGCTTGAGCTCCCGCTCCTGGCTGAGGCCCTTGAAGTAGTTGCGCGCCATCTGCTGGGTGATGGTGGACGCGCCCTGCACCTGCTCCCCGGTCGCGGTGTTCCACGCGGCGCGCACCAGGCCGGTGAAGGAGATGCCGTCGTCGCTGTAGAAGGTGTCGTTCTCCGCGGCCACCACGGCGTCCCGCACGTACTGCGGTACGTCGTCGAGCTTGACGGCGCGGCGCTCGATGCCGAGACGGGCCATGTAGGTGCCGTCGGCGTAGTAGAAGGTGCTGCCCTGCGAGACGGCCGCCTCCTGGGCGTCCTTCTCGGTCGGCAGCTGGGTGTTGGCGTAGGCGACGGCGATCATGCCGAAGACACCCGCCGTGAGCACGACGGAGCCGACCATCACGATCTTCCAGTTGGGCAGGAAGCGCCTCCAGCCCCTGCGGCGGGGCGACTCCCCACCCTTCGCCGCCCGTCGCCGGCCGGGACCTCCCGGCCCGCCGGGCCCTCCGGAACCACCCGGGCCCCCGGGACCCTCCGGCCCGCCAGGACCGCCGGGACCGCCGGGACCGCCACGGGCGCGACGGCCGGGCCGTGCGCCCGGGTCACGGCTGAGGGCCGTCTCCGCCGGGTCGCGGCGCTCGGTGCCTGCCAGGTCACGACGCTCGGTCGCGGCCGGATCGCGGCGCTCGGTCGCGCCGGGATCACGACGGGGGCCGCCGGGGGCGCCGGAGCCGCCAGGACCGCCGCCGGGGCCGTGGGCCGCGGCGGAGCCGCCGCCGACCCGCCCCATCGACTGGGTGTCCTCGTAGGCCGCCTCGGCGCGCCGGGGACGTGGTCCGCCCGCGGGCGCGCGACGCTCGCCGCCCGCCCGGGGGTCGCCCGCCGCCCGGCGGTCGTTCATCCGGGGGTCGTTCATCCGGGGGTCGCCGCCCCGCGGCGCGGGCTCGCCCGCCGGACGGCGCGGCTGCTCGCCGTACCGGTCCGGAGGCGGCTGTGGCGCCGCGCGGTCGCGGTTCTCCGCGCCGGGCGGCGCGGCGCGCCGCCCGGGTGAAGGTTCCTGCGACCAGCCCGGTGGCGGGGCCTGGTGTCCAGCGGTGGGCGCGCTCCCCTGAGTAGAGCGACGGCGCCGCCCCGGACGAGCTGATGAACCGGATCCCTCGGCTGGGCCGGGGCGGCCGGTCGGCTCGGGGCCAAAGCTGCTGTAACTCACGCGTCCTCGTCGGGTCATCTGGCGATCTGGAGGTCTTCGACGTCTGTGCGGCAGGCGGGTAACACGCGCCTTGGGAAACAGGAGAACTCGGGTCGCGGGCCGGCTACCTCTCCACGATCCGCCGGTCCGTTTCGGAGTCGCCCGGTGGCCCATCAGTGCCTAGGACGAAGGAGACCGTCAGGTGATTCCATGCACAACCTTGGCAGACCTCAACAACGTAGACCCGGAATTCCGGGTATTCGCGAGCCATCTGAACAAGGTCTGACGTTGCCTTTACGCGTCCCGCGGCCCGGCCGAGCTGGTCACCGTACACGTATGTGACATGGGTCACGTTCTGGTGCTCACATATGGGGCATCTGCGCTGGGTGGGCTCGCCGTGGTACCTGGCCGCGCGCAGAAGGTAGGGATGAGCATCGCACACATCACGCCTGGTCGCGCGACCGGAACGCAGCGACTGGACCGTCGCGCGCTTCGCTAGGCCGTAGTCCACGACCCGTCGCTGTGACCACATGAGCGTCAGACTACGACTTTTTTCGCTTTTCAGGCCAACCGCTTGACGACTTTCTCGATTGCGGAGTATGCCGCCGCGACGTATCCTGAGGATGTATCGACTCGATACATCGGCGGAACACATCACCGCGAGAGGGGGCGGTTCCAGTGGCGGCAGGACGAAGCAGTGAGCTGGAACTTGCCGTGCTCGGCTCGCTCAACGAAACCCCGCTGCACGGCTACGAGCTGCGCAAACGGCTCAACGCCCTGCTCGGCATGTTCCGGGCGTTCTCCTATGGCTCGCTCTATCCGTGCCTTCGGCAGTTGCTCGCCGACGGGCTCATCGCGGAGGAGCCGCCGGAGGACGGTGGCTGCGGAACCACGGTCAAGGGCGAAGTCGCCCCGCCGCTCACCGGCCGCCGGTCCAAGATCGTCTACAAACTGACGGCCGAGGGCAAGGAACGACTCCAGGAACTGCTCACCCAGGCCGGGCCCTCGTCCTGGGAGGACGAGAGTTTCGGCGTCCACTTCGCCTTCTTCCGCCTCACCGAGGCCGAAATTCGGCTGCGCATCCTCGAAGGTCGCCGCAGCCGTCTGGAAGAGCGTCTCGACGGCGTCCGCACCGCTCTCGCCCGAACGCGCGAACGGCTGGACAGCTACACCCTCGAGTTGCAACGCCACGGCCTCGAATCGGTCGAGCGCGAGGTGCGCTGGCTCAACGAACTGATCGATACCGAACGCGCGCAAGCCGTTCGAGCAAAAGCGGAGAGGGCACAGGCGCAGTCAGCCGAGCCCGTTCCTGATGAGACGAACGAGTAAAGGAGCGAGTGCGATGGGTTCCGTGCGCGTAGCCATCGTGGGCGTGGGCAACTGCGCCGCGGCGCTGGTGCAGGGCGTGCAATATTACAAGGACGCCGACCCGGCCATCCGGGTCCCCGGGCTGATGCACGTCCAGTTCGGCGAATACCACGTCGGGGACGTGGAGTTCGTGGCCGCCTTCGACGTCGATGCCAAAAAGGTCGGCCGCGACCTCTCCGAGGCGATCGTGGCGTCCGAGAACAACACCATAAAGATCTGTGACGTACCGCCCACCGGCGTCACCGTTCACCGCGGCCCCACTTATGACGGTCTCGGCGAGTACTACCGCGAGATGATCGAGGAGTCCGACGAGGCTCCCGTGGACGTCGTGGCCGCCCTGAAGGAGGCCCGGGCCGACGTGCTCGTGTCCTACCTTCCCGTGGGCTCGGAGGAGGCCGACCGCTACTACGCCCAGTGCGCCATCGACGCGGGCGTGGCCTTCGTGAACGCGCTGCCGGTCTTCATCGCCTCCGACCCCGTGTGGGCGCAGAAGTTCACCGACGCCGGGATCCCGATCATCGGCGACGACATCAAGTCCCAGGTCGGCGCCACCATCACGCACCGCGTCATGGCCAAGTTGTTCGAGGACCGCGGGGTCGAGCTGCTGAGGACGTACCAGCTCAACTTCGGCGGCAACATGGACTTCATGAACATGCTGGAGCGCAAGCGCCTCCAGTCCAAGAAGATCTCCAAGACGCAGTCGGTCACCTCGCAGATCCCGCACGAGATGGCCAAGGCCGACGTGCACATCGGCCCGTCCGACCACGTGCCGTGGCTGGACGACCGCAAGTGGGCCTACGTCCGCCTGGAGGGCCGTTCCTTCGGCGACACCCCGCTGAACCTCGAGTACAAGCTGGAGGTCTGGGACTCGCCCAACTCCGCCGGCGTCATCATCGACGCCGTGCGCGCCGCGAAGATCGCGATGGACCGCGGCATCGGCGGGCCGATCCTGTCGGCCTCCTCGTACTTCATGAAGTCCCCGCCGGAGCAGTACTCCGACGACGACGCCCGCGAGGCCGTCGAGAAGTTCATCCGCGGCGAGGTCGAGCGCTGACGGGCGCGCCCGCCGCCGTCAGCCGGAAGCCCCGGCGCGCGCGGCGGGCGGCAGCTCCGCCGGGTCGCCCACGGGCCACGCCGACGGGTCGGGACCGAGTGCGGTGAGAAGGGGAACCTGCTCACCGCACCACGGGGATATGGCGAGAAGCCCGCTCGTCAGGTCGTCGGCGAACTCCTTCCACGGCATCCACCGTGCCGCCCCCACCTCGTCGGGGTTGGGCCGCGGGTCGCAGGAGACAACGGCGCGGTAGACCGGGCACATCTCGTGCTCCACGGTGCCGTCGGCCATCACCGCGCGGTACGCGAAACCGGGCAGGATCAGCTCGATGCGGTCGGCGGCCAGGCCCAGCTCGTACCCCATCCGGCGGGCCACCGCCTCGGCGGGCGGCTCGCCCGGCAGCGGGTGACCGCACACGCTGTTGGTCCACACCCCGGGCCAGGTCGCCTTGTGCGAGGCCCGGCGGCTGAGCAGCACCCTTCCCTCGTCGTCGAACACGTAGCACGAGAACGCCAGATGCAGCGGCGTGTCGGTGCCGTGTACGGCGGCCTTCGGCGCGGTGCCGACGGCCTCGCCGGCGGCGTTCAGCAGCACGACATGTTCGTCATGGGTCACGTGACCGAGGTTACGTGGCGGTGCCCGCCCACCGGCACGAAGCCGCGGCCCGGCGCGTCGTAGCTGCTTTCTCCCTGGTGAGGAAAAACTCACCCCGGGTGGATCAGGTCTCATCCCCGCCGGTCGGCGCCGTGGGAAATGGGGTCTTCACCCACTCTTGGCGGCATATCGGGGATGTTCCCGATGTGACCCAGGGCACCCGGCCAGTAGGCTGACCCGCGTGTCTTTCGTCTCCGACCTCCGCGTCGTCCTCCGAGGCCGGGACTTCAAGCGGCTTTTCGCCACTCGCCTGGTCTCGCAGTTCTCCGACGGCGTGTTCCAGTTCGCAGTGGCCGGATACGCCTTCTTCACCCCCGAGAAGCAGACGAGCGCCACCGAGGCCGCCGTCGCGTTCGCGGTGCTGCTGCTGCCGTACTCCATCCTCGGGCCGTTCGCCGGAGTGCTGATCGACCGCTGGTCGCGCCGGCAGATCCTCGTGATCGCGCCGATCGTACGCGGCGGGTCCCTGCTGGTCGCCGCGCTGCTCGTCGCGCTGAACGCCCCGGACCTCGTCTTCTACGCCACCGCTCTGGTGGTGCTCGGCGTCAACCGCTTCTTCCTGTCCGCGCTCAGCGCCGGGCTGCCCCACGTGGTCGAGGGCGAGCGGCTGCTGCTCGCCGCCAACGCGGTGACCCCCACGTCGGGCACCATCGCCACGTTCATCGGGGCGGGCTCGGGGTTCCTGCTGCGCATGCTGTTCGGGCCCGCGCACAGCGGCACCGCGCTGATCCTGGTGGTGTCCGGCGTGCTGTTCGGCCTGAGCGCGTTCGTGGCCGCCACCATGGCCCGGGACCTGCTCGGCCCGACGTACGACCCGCGTCTCCCGCAGGCGCGCGAGGCGGTCCGCAACGTCCTCACCGGTCTGGTGGACGGCGCCCGCCACGTGCTGCACAAGCGGTCCCCCGCGGCGGCGCTCGGCGGCATGGCCGCCCACCGTTTCATGTACGGGCTCACCATCGTGATGACCGTGATGCTCTACCGCTATTACTTCACCACCGACGTCGAGGCGGGCCTCAGCGAGATCACCGGCGTGCTCGCCACCTCGGGCGCGGGGTTCTTCGTGGCGGCGCTGATCACTCCGTGGGCCACCGAGCGGTTCCGTCCCGAGGGGTGGATCCCCATCATGCTGGCCACGGGCGGCGTGCTCGAGCTGGCGCTGTGCCTGCCGTTCCACCAGGCGGGGTTCCTCGCGGCGGGCTTCGTGCTCGGCGTGACCGGGCAGAGCGTCAAGATCTGCGCCGACACGATCGTGCAGCGCGACGTCGAGGACGTGTACCTCGGGCGGGTCTTCTCGATCTACGACATGCTCTTCAACGGCATGCTCGTGCTGGCCGCGACGGTCGCCGCGTTCCTGCTCCCCGCGAACGGCAAGTCCTACGTCGTGCTGGCCGTCGCCTCGCTCGGGTACGTCGCCGCCGCCGTCGTCTTCCGGCTGTTCACCGGCGGCGCCATTTCGCGCCGCGCGCCCGAGCAGCTTCCCCAGCAGTAGCCCTAGGCGGGCAGGGCCGCGGCGGCGGCCGACATCGCGTCCGTGACGGCCGCCAGCTCGGCGGGCGTGATGCCGTACGGCGGCATCGTGTAGATCAGCCGCCCGAACGGCCGCAGCCAGACGCCGTGGCCCATCACGATCTCCTGCACCTTCGCGACGTCCACCGGCGCGGCGGCCTCGACGACCCCGATCGCGCCGAACACCCGGACGTCCGCCACGCCCGGCGCGCGCGCCGCCCCGGCCAGCCCGGCGGCCAGGCCGTCCTCGATCCGCCCGACCTCCTGCCGCCACGGGCGCTCGGCCAGCAGGTCGAGCGAGGCGCCGGCCACGGCCGCGGCCAGGGGGTTGCCCATGTACGTCGGCCCGTGCATGAGCACGCCGACCCGCTCGGCCACCTCCTCGGCGCACAGGGTGGCGGCCATGGTGAGGTATCCGCCGGTGAGGGCCTTGCCGACGCACATGATGTCCGGCCGGACACCCGCGTGGTCGCAGCCGAACATCTCGCCGGTGCGGCCGAACCCGGTGGCGATCTCGTCGGCGATGAGCAGCACGCCGTGCTCGTCGGCCAGCTCGCGCAGCCTGCGCAGGTAGGCGGGGTGGTAGAACCGCATTCCGCCCGCGCCCTGCACCACGGGCTCCACGATGATCGCCGCGAGCTCGGGGGCGTGCCGGGCCACCAGCTCGTCCAGGTGGGCAAGGTAGGCCGGGTCGGGCGGGGCGGCGTCGCGCTCCCCCGCCGGCCCGAGGTGCCGTCCGTGGTCGCAGGGGGGCGCGTCGGCGAAGACGTGCCGGGGCAGCAGATCGGTGAACAGGTGGTGCATGCCGTTCACCGGGTCGCAGACCGCCATGACGCCGAACGTGTCGCCGTGGTAGCCGTTCCTGATCGTGAGCAGCCGGCCGCGGCCGGTGGCCTGGACGGCCATCTTGATGGCGACCTCGACGGCCACCGAGCCCGAGTCGGCCAGGAAGACCTTCGGCAGGCCGCTCAGCTCGGCCAGCCGCACCGCCAGCCGCACCGCGGGCTCGTGGGTGAGCCCGCCGAACATCACGTGCGCCATCACGTCGAGCTGCTCGCGCGCGGCGGCGTTGAGGCGCGGGTGGTTGTGGCCGTGGATGGCCGCCCACCACGACGACATGCCGTCGATCAGCTCACGGCCGTCCGCCAGGGTCAGGCGCACGCCGTCCGCCCCCGCCACCGGGTGGGCGGGCTCGGGCGGGGTGGCCCCGGCGTACGGATGCCACAGATGCGCGCGGTCGAGGTCACGCAGCGTGCCGGCGTTCACCCGGCCACCCTAGCGCGGCCCGCCGGGAGAGCCGGCGGGCCCGGCCTCAGTCCTTCCCGACGCCCCGCTCGCGGCCCCAGTGGAGCAGGGCCTCGGTGGCGGCCTCCGCGCCGACCACGCCCTTGTCCAGGCGCATCTCCAGCAGGAACTTGTACGCCTCGCCCACGACCGGGCCCGGCCGCACGCCGAGGATGCGCTGGATCTCGTTGCCGTCGAGCTCCGGCCGGATCTTGGCGAGCTCCTCCTCCTCGGCGAGGCGGGAGATGCGCCGCTCCAGGTCGTCGTAGGTGCGCGACAGCGCCTGGGCCTTGCGCCGGTTGCGGGTCGTGCAGTCGGCCCTGGTCAGCTTGTGCAGCCGCTCCAGCAGGTGGCCGGCGTCGCGGACGTAGCGGCGCACGGCCGAGTCGGTCCACTCGCCGGTGCCGTACCCGTGGAAGCGCAGGTGCAGCTCCACCAGCTGGGCCACGTCGGCCACCACGTCCTTGGGGAACCGCAGTTCCTGGAGCCGCTTCTTGGTCATCTGGGCGCCCACCACCTCGTGGTGGTGGAACGAGACCCGCCCGCCCTCCTCGTACCTGCGGGTCTTGGGCTTGCCGATGTCGTGCAGCAGCGCCGACCACCGCAGCACGCGGTCCGGCCCGGCCTGCTCCAGCGCGATGGCCTGCTCCAGCACGATCAGGGTGTGCTCATACACGTCCTTGTGGCGGTGGTGCTCGTCGATCTCCAGGCGGAGCTTGGGCAGCTCGGGCAGGACGTGCGCGGCGAGGCCCGTGTCGACGAGCAGGCCGAGGCCCTCGCGGGGGTAGGCCCCGCAGATCAGCTTGTCCAGCTCGTCGCGGATGCGCTCGGCCGAGACGATCTCGATGCGGTCCGCCATCTCGGTCATGGCGGTCACCACGGGCGGGTCGACGGCGAACCCGAGCTGGGCGGCGAACCTGGCGGCCCGCAGCATGCGCAGCGGATCGTCGTCGAAGGACCGCTCGGGCGCGCCGGGGGTGCGCAGCACCTTGGCCGACAGGTCGGACAGGCCGCCGTAGGGGTCGACGAACTCGTGGCCGGGCAGGCGGACGGCCATCGCGTTGACCGCGAAGTCGCGCCGCTCCAGGTCCGCCTCCAGCGTGTCGCCGTAGACCACGCCGGGTTTGCGCGACTTGGGGTCGTACGACTCGCTGCGGTAGGTGGTGATCTCCAGCACCCAGTTGCCCTTGCGGACCCCCACCGTGCCGAAGTCGATACCGATGGTCCAGATCGAGTCCGCCCAGTCCTTGACGATCTCCAGCACCTGTTCGGGGCGCGCGTCGGTGGTCAGGTCGAGATCGTTGCCGATACGGCCGAGGAAGACGTCGCGAACCGACCCGCCGACCAGGGCGAGCTGGTGGCCATGCGCGGAGAACCGGTCGCCGAGTTCATCGGCGACCGGTGCAATCCGCCGGAATAGGTCGATCACTGCCTTCTGCTGACTAACGCTCAGATTTGACACGGACAAGCTGGGTAGGTCCTTCGATTGCGGTTGCGATCCTCCGCACCGGCCTTGGTACGTCCCGCCAGGGGATGTACCCCGGGCGGCCACCGGGTCACGGCTGCGGATCCGTCGGGGGCACCCGCTGAGGACAGGAGCACGAGCGATGAAAGACGCCCTCGCGATCCACCGTTGGCTCCTGTCCCACCAGATCCATCACGAAATCGTAAGGCTTCCCCGGGCGTTAACGTGTGTCGACGATCTCCCCGGCATTCTGGACGTCGACCCCGCCTCCTGTATCCGGGTCACGGTCTTCGAGGTCACCACCCGCGATTCCCGGGGCCCGGTGGCCGTGGTCACCACCGTCGCCGCGCCGCCGCGGCCCGGGACGGTGGGCGCGCTGCTCGCGGCCCGGCGGGTGCGCCCGGCACCCGCGTTCCTCGTCAACTCCGCCACGGACTACGCCGCCACATCGGTGTCACCTCTGCTGCTCCCTCCCGATCTCCCCATGCTCGTGGACGACCGCCTCTCCGACGTCCGCGACCCCGACGAACCACTGTATTCACCGACCGGTGAACGCCGTACCGCGCTGCGCCTGCGGGCCGTCGACCTGCTGACTCTCCTGCCCGGCAAATTCGTGGACCTGCAGGCCGCCAGGCACCGCACGGTCCGGCTGCCCGGCTCCAAGGAGGTACGGCCGGTGGTGACCCCTCCCCGTTGCGGGTCGCCGCCCGCCCGGCTTTAGGCCATACCATTCTGGGCGTGCGCCGAACTCCACCCCTGGCCGCCACGTGACCCGCGGAGCCGCCCTCATCTCCCTGCTGACCGTCGCCGCGTTCCTGTTCGCCCCGGCGGCGGCCGCCGCCGGGCTCCCGGCGGCCGGTGGCGTACGGGAGGCGGCGACCCGCCAGGACGCCCTTGTCGTGGTGGAGTCCATCACCCCCGACGCCCCGAGCGAGCCCAACACCCCGATCACCATCAGCGGCAAGGTCACCAACACCGGCGCCACCCCCCTGACCTGGCTGCAGGTCCGCCTGCGGTTCTCCCGCCAGCCGTTCGCCGGCCGCGCCCAGATGCAGAGCTTCGCCGCAGGGGGGCAGATCCTCGACACCAGCAGGCGCTCGGTGCCGGTGGCCCAGCTCGCCGCGTCCGGCCAGGCGCCCTGGGAGTTCACCTTCACCCCCGCCGAGATCGGCATGTACCGCTTCGGCGTCCACCCGGTGACCATCGAGCTCGTCGACTCGGCCCAGCGCCAGCTCGCCGCCCAGCGCACCTTCCTGCTGTACGCGCCCGCGGGCCAGGCGCCGCCGCGCACCAAGATCTCCTGGGCGCTGCCCATCGTCGACCAGCCCCACCGCGCCGACGACGACCTCTTCGTGGACGAGGAGCTGCGGCGTTCCATGGCCGACGACGGGCGCCTCGGCCGCATCCTGAAGATCGCCGGAAGCCCTGCCAAGGGCGTGAGCTGGTTCGTCGACCCGGCCCTGCTCGACGACGCCCAGGTCATGTCCCAGGGATACTCCCTCGGCACCGGCGACGACGGCCAGGAGAAGACCGCCAAACCCGGTGACCCGGTCACCGGCGCGTGGCTGCGCGACCTGCGTACCGCCCTGACCGACACACCCGTCACCGCCACGCCGTACGCCGACCCCGACGTGGCCGCCCTCGTGCACACCGGCATGGACGACGCCACCGGCGCCGCGCTCACCAAGGGCGCCGCGGTCGCGAGCCAGCTGCTCGGCAAGGACGTGACCACGGGCGTCAACTGGCCCGTCGGCGGCGTGATCGACCACGACGCGCTGGACGCCCTCGCCGTGGGGGACGTGCGGACCGTGCTGCTGGGCGCCGCCGCGCTGCCGCTCGCCGCCCCGCTGACCTACACCCCCGACGCCGCCGCCTCTCTCGAGACCGTGATGGGCAGGGTCCGCGTCCTGCTGGCGGACCCTGTGCTGAGCGAGCTGGTCACCCCGGCCGAGGGGACCGCCGTCCTGGCCAAGCAGCGGTTCCTCGCCGAGACCGCGATGATCAGCGCCGAGACCGCCCCGCGGCCCCGCGCGGTCGTGGTGGCCCCGCCCCGGCGGTGGAGCCCCGACCCCGGCTACGTCACCGACCTGCTGCGCACGGCCGCGTCCGTGCCGTGGCTCAAGCCCGTGTCCCTCGGCTCGATCAAGCCCGCGACCCCGCCCGTACCGCGCACCGACCTGACCTACACCGACAAGGACCGGGCCGCCGAGCTCGCCAAGTCGTACATGACGGGCACCGAGAAGCTCAGCGACCGCGCCGCGCTCACCTCCACCGTGACGGGCGACCAGCGGCGGCCGTTCGACACCGCCCTGCTGCGCCTCGCCTCGTCGGCGTGGCGCGGGCGCACCGGCAGCGCCGTGCCGTTCGTCGAACAGGTCGACAGGGCCATCGCCCGCCGCACCGACGCCATCTCGGTCACCACCGGAGAGCAGCGCACCCTCGCGGGCAAGAACGGCATCGTGCCGATCACGATACGCAACGACCTGCCCGACCAGGAGGCCACCGTCGGGGTGAAGATCACCTCACGGGACCGCAGGCTGCTCACCATCGGCTCCTACGAGTCCCCGGTGACCATCGGTCCCGGGGGCACCCGGCAGCTCGACATCCCGATGGAGGCCAACGGCGGCGGCCAGATCGTGGTCAAGGTGCAGCTCACCACCGCCGACGGCACGCCGTACGACCAGCCCGTCGAGCTGACCGTGACCACCACCGGCTACGGCGCCATCGTGCTCGTCATCGTCGGCGGCGCCGTCACCGTGCTGCTCGCCGCGGTGGCGCTGCGGGTGGTGAGCCGCCGCTCGCGCAGGCTCGCCAGGAGCCGCCGCGCGAGCCAGGCCGCGCCACCGGCGGTGGCCGCACAGAGAGAGGGACCTTCATGAGCCGGGTGCTGCGCGCCAGCGCGATCATGGCCGCGGGCACCATGGTCTCCCGCCTGACCGGTTTCGCGCGCACGGCGGTGCTCGCGTCGGCGATCGGCGTGGCGGCGCTGGGCGACGCGTACAACGTGGCGTACACGATCCCGTTCATCCTGTTCGACCTCCTGATCGGAGGCGTGCTGAGCAGCGTGATCGTGCCGATGATCGTCAAGGCGCAGCAGCACGACCCGGACGGCGGGCGGGCCTACGAGCAGCGGCTGATGACCCTGGCGACGCTGGTGCTGCTCGCCATCGCGGTCGCCGGGGTGCTGTGCGCCCCGCTGCTGGTCTCGCTGCTCACCACCGACCTGTCGCCGCGCGGCTACGACGTCGCGGTGACCCTGGCCCGCTACATCCTCCCGCAGATCGCGTTCTTCGGCATCGGCGCCATCTCCGGGGCCATCCTGAACACCCGTGACCGGTTCGCCGCCCCGATGTGGGCCCCGGTGCTGAACAACCTGGTGGTGATCGGGGTCGCGCTGCTCTACCTCGTCGCCGGCGGAGCGGGCGGGAACATCGACGCGGTGACCTCGGGCGACCTCGCGCTGCTCGGCATCGGCACCACGGCGGGCATCGTCGTCCAGTCGATCGTGCTGATCATCGCGGCGCACCGGGCGGGCTTCCGGTTCGTGCCGCGCCTGGACCTGCGGGGCGCCAGGCTCGGCGAGATGGGCCGGGCCGGGGTGTGGACCCTCGCCTTCGTGCTGGTCAACCAGATCGGCTTCATCGTCACCACCAACCTCGCCACCGGCGCCACCGGCAAGGCCGCGGAACAGGGCGCCGGGCACGTCGCCGGCATCGCCTCCTACAGCTACGCCTTCCAGCTCTTCCAGCTGCCCTACGGCATCATCGCCGTCTCGGTGATCACCGCGATGCTGCCCCGGATGAGCCGCCACGTGCACGAGGGGCGGCCGGAGGCCATCCGCGACGAGTTCGCCTCCGGCGTGCGGCTGGTCTCCTCGGTGATCGTCCCGGCCGGGCTGCTGCTCATGGTGCTCGGTCCCGCCGTCACCGTGCTGATCTTCGGGCACGGCAGCACCTCGGTGGCCGAGGCGGTGAACATCGGCAACGTCCTCCAGGTGTTCGGGCTGGCGCTGGTGCCGTTCTCCATCTACCAGCTGCTGCTGCGCGTCTTCTACAGCTTCGGCGACACCCGCACCCCCGCGCTGATCGCGGCGGGGAACGTCGCGGTGAGCACCACCGTGAGCTTCGTCCTCTATCTCACGCTGCCGCCCGATCTCATCGTCATGGGGCTCGCGATGGCGTTCACCGCCGCGTACACCTGCGGCGGCGTGGTCGCCTGGACGCTCGCCGCGCGCAGGGTCGGCGGCGGTCTCGGCGGCCGGGCGGTCGGCGCGGCGCTCGCCCGCATGTACGTCGCGGCGATCCCCGCGGCGGTCGTCGCGCTGATCGTGCTGTGGGGGACCACGGAAGTGGCGGGCATCACCCCCTTGAGCTCTGCCATCATGCTTCTGGTCGGCGGCGGTGCCGGCGGCCTGCTTTACCTCCTCGCCTCGCACCGCATGCGAATCGCGGAAATCAGTTCGATCATTGGACTTGTGGCCGGGCGGGTAGGCCGCTAGTCATAAGGAACCTGGAAGTCCGCTTCGCCGCGTTCAATCGACAACACGGACCGGAGCCGCCGCGGACTACCATGGTGCCCGGTGCACGGAGACGACCGGGCGCCACCGGCCGACTAAGATCAGGAGGGGCGTGGGGGTATTCACCCGGACATCGCCCGCGACCAGGGAGAGGACCACCTCATGAGCGCCCCGGCCGTGGAGCCCGGCGGCCGCCTGGCCGACCGGTTCCGCCTGGAGGACCGCGTCAGCGAGTCGTCTGGCGCCACCCTGTGGAAGGCCATCGACGAGGTCCTGGCCCGGCCTGTCTCCGTGCTGACGCTGTCACCGGACTTCCCGCGGGTCGTCGAGGTCGTGACCGCCGCCCGCGGCGCGAGCCGCCTCACCGACCCCCGTGTCACCCAGGTCTTCGACGCCGCCGAGGAGGCCGGCCAGGCGTACGTCGTCAGCGAGTGGGTGACCGGCGAGACGCTGGCCGATCTTGTCTCCTCCGGCCCGATGTCGCCCGAGCGGGCCGCGGCCCTGGTGGCCGAGGCCGCCGAGGCGGTCGCGCACGCCCACGAGGCCGGCCTGTCCCACCTGTGCCTGACCCCCGACCGGCTGATCTGGACCGCCGGGAGCACCGTCAAGCTGCTCGGCCTCGCCGTGGACGCCAAGCTGCGCGGCGTGGAGAGCGACGACGCCGCGCGCGAGGACGCCGAGGGCCTCGGGCGGCTGCTGTACGCCGCGCTGACCGGCCACTGGCCGGGCGAGGGCGACACCGGCCTCCCGTCCGCCCCGCTGGACGACGGCAAGGTCTGCACCCCGCGCCAGGTCCGCGCCGGGGTCCCCGGTTTCCTGGACGCCATCACGTGCCGCGCGCTGCTGCAGGAGCCCCGGCGCGGCCTTCCGCCGCTCACCACGCCCGCCGCCGTGGCCGAGGCCCTAGCCGAGGTGCCGCGCCCCGCGCCGGTGCCGGTCTCCGGCAGGCCGCCCGCGCTGACCCTGCGCTCCGAGGCCCCCGACGACCTCGACACCCGCCGTCCGCCGCGGCCCCCGGTGCAGCCCCGCCCCTCCGATCACGGGGGGCACGGCGGTCACGGAGGGCACGGCTCACACGGCGGGCACGCCCGGCGCTCGGGCGGCCCGATGAGCCGGGCGGTGGTCGCGATGGTCATCCTGCTGCTCATCGCGGCGGTCGGGCTCGGCGCGTGGACCCTCGGCCGCAGCCTCGGCAAGCGCACCCCGCCCCCGGCCGCGTCCGCCACGCCGTCGTCCGAGGGCTCCCCCAAGATCGTCGCACTGAAGCCGGCCGGTGCCACCGGTTTCGACCCCCTCGGCGACGACCTG
This sequence comes from Sphaerisporangium aureirubrum, assembly GCF_042658925.1. Classification (NCBI taxonomy): domain Bacteria; kingdom Bacillati; phylum Actinomycetota; class Actinomycetes; order Streptosporangiales; family Streptosporangiaceae; genus Sphaerisporangium; species Sphaerisporangium aureirubrum. Next base: position 8,281 of record NZ_JBHSRF010000065.1, on the reverse strand, counting down.
TCCGAGCACCCCGAGCTCGCCCGCCTCGCCGTCGACGGCAAGGCGTCCACCGAGTGGCACACCACCACCTACCAGAGCGCCGAGCTCGGCAGGCTGAAGGACGGCGTCGGCCTGCTGCTGGACATGGGCAAGGAGGTCAGCGTCGCCGACGTGGTGGTCTCACTGGGCAACGCGCCAGGCTCGACGATCGAGCTGAGGGTCGGCGACTCCGCCGACCTCGGCGCGCTCCGCAGGGCCGCCAAGCAGGAGAACGTGTCAGGAACGGTGACCCTCACACCGGACAAACCAGCCAGCGGTCAGTACGTTTTGATCTGGTTTACGCGCCTTCCAGCCTTTGAGGGGAAGTTTCGTGGCACCATCTATGACGTAGTCGTGCACTCTCCCGGATCGGCATAACAGGAACACACGTTGTGAACCCTCCTCCCGATAGTCCACCGGCGGTCGAGCACGCCGCACGGTCGGCGTTGAGCGACGCCGACCTGCTGACGAGCCATATCGACGGCGATCCACACGCGTTCAGCGAGATCGTCCGCCGCCACCGTGACCGCATGTGGGCGGTCGCCCTGCGCACGCTCGGTGATCCCGACGAGGCCGCCGACGCGGTGCAGGACGCCTTCGTCTCCGCCTACCGCAAGGCTGAGAGCTTCCGGGGCGACGCGGCGGTGACCACCTGGTTGCACCGCATCGTCGTGAACGCCTGCCTGGACCGCATGCGGCGTAAATCGATCCGCCCCGTGGCCGACGACGAGCTCGTGGAGGCCGCCGAGCGGGACACCCCCATCCCCGACCAGACCGGCGACCGCGACGTCTCCATGGAGGTCTCGGCCGCGCTCAAGCTGCTGCCCGCCGACCAGCGGGCCGCGCTGGTGCTGGTGGACATGATGGGCTACTCGGTCGAGGACGCCGCCCAGGTTCTGGGCGTGCCCACGGGCACCGTCAAGAGCCGCTGCGCCCGGGGCCGGGCCAAACTCGCACCGATTCTTTCGCATCTGCGGAACCGATCAGACTTGAGTCGCGTCTCATCCCCCGAAGGGAGCAGAACTTCGTGACGGGTGAAACGCACTACGACTTCGAGGTCCTCGCCGAACTGGCCGAGGGACTCCTCGACGTCACCACGGCGGCGCAGGTACGCGAGCATCTCGCGGTCTGCGACTCCTGTGGGGAATGCCTGGCCGAGCTGGCCGCGGTCCGCGAGATGCTCGCGGCCGTACCGGTTCCCGCGATGCCGATGGGCGTCGCGCTGCGCATCGACAAGGCCCTCGCGGCCGAGGCGGAGGGAAGGACGGCCGACGGCGGGCTGCGGCTCGACGAGGCGCCCGACTGGAACCGCATCATGAGCGACTCCCCCTGGGAGACGGCCCCCGCGCCGGTCCCCGAGCCGGCTCTGACACCGGCCCGGCCCCTGCGGTCCGTTCCTCCGGCGCGCACGGCCCCCGTGCCTGTGCCCGTGGCCGCGGCGCCCCTGGGCGCCCCGGTGCCCTCGCAGGCCGGTCCGCCGGCCGACGAGGTGCCGGTGCCGCTGGGCGTCGTGTCGGACGACGGCTCGATCGTCCCGGCCCGGCGCCGGCCCGGGAGATCCTCCCGGCGGCGGTCCTGGCTGATGCCAGCGGCGGCGAGCGTCGCGGCGGCGGCGGTCATCGGATCGGTCGGTGTGACGGCAAGCCTGCTGTCGGCGTCCGGCGGGCAGCCGTCCGGGCCGACCGTCGCGCTGCCGGCCCCCGCGGCCCCGGCTCCGGCCGTGGTGCAACCCCAGCGGGGCACCATCGGCAAGGGCTCGACCCAGACCGGCGGCAACTACGCGATCGGCAAGAGCGACTTCAACTACTCCGACGCCGTGCTCGACGGCCCGCTGGCGACCTACGTCGGCGCCACCGGCCCGGGTTCGGGCGGCGGCACCTCGGCGGACCAATCCGTGACGGGTTGCGTGTCGCAGATCGCCGCCCGGGTGGGCCGCAGGCTCGGCGCCGACAAGGCTCCCACCCCGATCGGCGTCGACCAGGGGCTCTACCAGGGCAACGAGGCCACGGTGATGGCCTTCTGGAAGGACCGCCTGCGCAACGCCGTCTGGGTGTACGTCGTCGACGGCAACTGCGCGAGCCTGCGCAAGCCCGCGGTGGGCCGCTGGCAGTAGCCCCCGCGTTCAGCCACGACGAGGCCCCGGCGACCCGCTCGCCGGGGCTTCGCGATGTCCGGGGCGGGTCATCACCCCGCGGGGAATCCCGGACGCCTAGGATCTGTTGACGCCACTGGCACCCAAGGAATCGGAGTCGAGGCGGTCGCCGGCGAACCGGATGGGGCCGGGCCGGGCGACGGGCCGCGGCAGGAAAGGCGAGAGCGTGAGCGACGTCCGTAATGTGATCATCATCGGGTCGGGGCCCGCGGGGTACACGGCCGCGGTGTACGCGGCACGCGCCGATCTCAACCCACTGGTGTTCGAGGGCTCCGTCACCGCGGGCGGCGCGCTGATGAACACCACCGACGTGGAGAACTACCCCGGCTTCCCCGACGGCATCCTCGGTCCCGAGCTGATGGACAGCTTCCGCAAGCAGGCGGAGAGGTTCGGCGCCGAGCTGCTCGCCGACGACGTGGTCGAGGTGGACCTGCGGCAGGACCCCAAGGTCGTCAAGACCGTGACGGAGACCTACCTCGCCCGCACGGTGATCGTGGCGACCGGCTCGGGCTACCGTGAGCTCGGCCTGCCGAACGAGAAGCGGCTGTCGGGCCGGGGGGTGTCCTGGTGTGCGACCTGTGACGGCTTCTTCTTCCGCGACCAGGACATCGCGGTCGTGGGCGGCGGGGACACCGCGATGGAGGAGGCCACCTTCCTCAGCCGGTTCGCCCGCACGGTGACGGTGGTGCACCGCCGGGACGAGCTGCGCGCCAGCAAGATCATGCAGGACCGCGCCTTCGCCAACGAGAAGATCCGCTTCGTCTGGGACAGCGCGGTCACCGACATCCACGGCGAGACCCGGGTGAGCGGCCTGACGCTGCGCAACCTCAAGACCGGCGAGGAGTCCGAGCTGCCAGTGACCGGGCTGTTCGTGGCCATCGGCCACGACCCGCGCAGCGAGCTGTTCAAGGGCCAGCTGAACCTCGACGACGAGGGCTACATCAAGGTCGACGCGCCCACCACGCGGACCAACATCGACGCGGTCTTCGCCTGCGGCGACGTCGTCGACCACACCTACCGCCAGGCGATCACCGCCGCGGGGACCGGGTGCGCCGCGTCCTTGGACGCGGAACGCTGGCTCGCGGACCACACCAGTTGATAAGGGGAAAATCTTGAGCGAGATCAAAGCCGTGACCGACGCGACGTTCGACGCCGAGGTCCTCAAGAGCGACAAGCCGGTCCTGGTCGACTTCTGGGCCGAATGGTGTGGCCCCTGCCGTCAGGTGGCGCCCGTCCTTGCGGAGATCGCCAAGGAGCACGCGGACAAGCTCACCATCGTCAAGATCAACGTGGACGAAAATCCCCGCATTCCTCGCGATTACGGCGTACTCCAGATTCCCACCCTGAACGTCTATAAGGGTGGAGAGGTCGTGAAGCAGATCATCGGCGCCAAGCCGAAGGCCATGCTGCTCCGCGAGCTCGAAGGCGTCATCTAACAGACGCCCCTGCGGTCGGTGGTCCCCCACGATCACGTGGCCGTACCTCCGCCCTCCCGGCGGCACCCACCCAGCGGAGCCCCTCGCGCCGGCGGCGCGAGGGGCTCTGTGTTGCGGTGACCCGTGGCGGCGCCGAACCCCGGTGGCGCGTGTGGCGCATGTGCCTGGAGGGGCGTGTCCGGCCCTGAGATCGCCTCAGACGGGGCGAAGTGCGCGTTCGGGGGACATGGACCCCAGGAGCCGCTCCAGGGCCACCTCGACGTCCTCACGCCATGACGCGGCGGTCTTCAGTTCCAGCCGCAGCCGGGGGAACCGCAGATGCGGGCGCACCGTCTTGAATCCGACGGCGAGCAGGTATTCGGCGGGGAGCATGCAGCCCGGCTGCTCCCACTTCAGATCGCCGAAGGCCTCGATGGCCCGCACCCCCCGGCGGGTGAGGTCCTTGGCCACGCCCTGGATCAGCATGCGGGCGAGCCCGCCGCCGGAGAACTCCGAGATGATGTGCGCGGTCATGAGCAGCACGGCGTCCGCGCTCACCGGCGAGGTGGGGAAGGCGACCGAGCGGGGCACGTAGAGCGGCGGCGCGTACAGCACGAACCCGGCCGGCACGCCGTCGACGTAGCAGATCTTGCCGCAGCTGCCCCATTCGAGCAGGGTGGCGGAGATCCACGCCTCCTTCTCCAGCCCGGGGTCGCCCGCCTGCTGGGCGCGCTCCCCGCTGACCGGGTCGAGTTCCCAGAAGACACACCGGCGGCAGCGGCGTGGCAGATCGTCGAGGTTGTCCAACGTGACATTCACCAGCCGGCGCGACACCCCGGGCCCCCTATCCCTTGCGAGACGGACGCGAGCTCACGGCAGAAAAGCGCACGAACTACGGCGTCTCCAGAGTGGCATGGTAGCCGAGTACGCCGCCGTTGCCGCGCTTCCGCACGGCGGACATGCGCACCCCGCCGGACCCGTGACGAGCCCTCTTGTGCCGTGGCCAGGCCCCATTCCCGCACGGGAGTCCCCCTTTCAGGGTGAGAATTACCAAATGTGGTAGAGGCTGCTGCCGTACTCTGGTGTCTCGTATCGCGCCAATCACAATCACGCATCCCATTCCCCAGGAGGTGGACCGTGACGCAAGAGCCGGATCACGGTCGGAGGACCGCGGCCCACGGGTCGCGCATCGACGCCTACATCGATCGGTACGCCGCGCGTGCCGCCGGAATGGTGGCCTCCGAGATCCGAGCTCTCTTCGCCGTCGCGTCCCGCCCCGAGGTCGTCTCGCTGGCCGGCGGCATGCCGTACGTCAACGCCCTCCCCCTGGACACCGTCGGCGAGCTGGTCGCCGACCTGGTGGCCCGGCGCGGCACCGTCGCGCTGCAGTACGGCTCCGGCCAGGGCGACCCCCAGCTGCGCGAGCAGATCTGCGAGGTCATGCGCCTGGAGGGCATCGACGCCGGCCCCGACGACGTCGTGGTCACCGTGGGGTCGCAGCAGGCGCTGGACCTCATCACCCGCATCTTCATCGACCCCGGGGACGTGATCCTCGCCGAGGGCCCGTCGTACGTCGGCGCGCTCGGCACGTTCGCCGCCTACCAGGCGTCCGTGGTGCACGTCGCGATGGACGACCTGGGGCTGATCCCCGAGTCGCTCGCCGAGAGCATCCAGGCGCTCACCGCCGCCGGGCGCCGCGTCAAGTTCCTCTACACCGTGCCGACCTTCCAGAACCCCGCCGGCGTCACGCTCACCCTGGAGCGCCGCCGCCAGGTGCTGGACATCTGCCACCGCGCGGGCGTGCTGGTCGTCGAGGACAACCCCTACGGCCTGCTGGGCTTCGACGCCGAGCCCATGCGGGCGCTGCGCGCCGACGACCCCGACGGCGTGGTGTACCTCGGGTCGTTCTCCAAGACCCTGGCCCCCGGCTTCCGGGTGGGCTGGGCGCTGGCGCCGCACCCGATCAAGGACAAGCTGGTGCTCGCCATGGAGTCAGCCGTGCTGTCCCACTCCAGCTTCGCGCAGCTCGCGGTGGGGCGGTACCTCGAGACCCAGCCGTGGCGCGAGCAGATCAAGACCTTCCGCGAGCTGTACCGCGAACGCCGGGACGCGCTGCTCGGCGCGCTGACCGCCCTCATGCCGCCCGGCTGCAGCTGGACCCAGCCCGCCGGCGGCTTCTTCGTGTGGATGACGCTGCCCGAGGGGCTGGACTCGAAGGCCATCCTGCCGAGGGCGGTGGCCGAGCGGGTCGCGTTCGTGCCCGGCACCGGCTTCTACGCCGACGACTCCGGCGCCGCCAACATGCGGCTGTCCTATTGTTATCCCGAGCCCGACCGCATCCGCGAGGGCGTCCGCCGCCTCGCCGGGGTGATCCAGCAAGAGCTCGTGCTGCGCGACACGTTCGGCACCAGCCCGATGCGCCCCCACGCCGGGGTCGACACGCCGGGTCCGGATCTGACCTGAGATGTACTACGCTGCGGAAACTCTGGCGGCCCGCGCCACGGGCCGCCACGGGCGGTTCCGACGACGCTAGAAAGGTCCTCCATGATCGATCTCGGCCACGTGCTGGTGCTTGCGGGCGGGCTGTCGTACGAGCGCGAGGTGTCCCTGCGCTCCGGACGCCGGGTGTGCGAGGTGCTCAAGGCCGACGGGGTCGATGTGGAGACGCGCGACACCGACGCCGCGCTGGTGCCCGCCGTGCTCGCCGACCCGCCCGACGTCGTCTTCGTCACCCTGCACGGCGGCAGCGGCGAGGACGGCGCCATCCGCTCGGTCCTCGAGCTGCTGAAGCTGCCCTACGTCGGCGCGGCGCCGGACGCGTGCCGCATCGCCTACGACAAGCCGACCGCCAAGACCGTCGTGCGGTCGGTCGGGGTGCGCACCCCCGAGGCGGTCGTGCTGCCCAAGGAGACGTTCCACGACCTCGGCGCCACCGCGGTGCTCGGGCGCATCGTGGAGCGGCTCGGGCTGCCGTTGTTCGTCAAGCCGTCCCGCGGTGGTTCCGCCCTCGGCGGGTCCATCGTGCGCAAGGCCGAAGAACTGCCCGCCGCCATGGTGGGGTGCTTCGCCTACGGTGACACCGCGCTGGTCGAGAAGTACGTCGAGGGTGTCGAGGTCGCGGTGTCGGTGGTCGACCTCGGGAAGGGCCCGGTCGCGCTGCCCGCGGTGGAGATCGTGGCCAACGAGGGTGTTTACGACTACTCGGCCCGTTACACCGCGGGTCACACCGAGTTCTTCGCGCCCGCCCGGCTGCGCCCCGAGGTGGCCGACGCGTGCGCCCGGATGGCGGTGACCGCGCACACCGCGCTCGGGCTGCGGGACATCTCGCGCACCGACATCATCGTGGACGCCGCCGGGGAGCCCCACTTCCTGGAGGTCAACGTCGCCCCCGGGATGACCGAGACCTCGCTGTTCCCCATGGCCGCCGCCGCGGCCGACGAGGACCTCGGCGCCCTGTGCCGCGGCCTGCTGCAAGCCGCGCTGCTCCGGCACTGATCCGTCCCTTCCCTGCTCTCCGCCCTCTTTCCGCCCGCCACGGGCCTTCCCGGCGAACCGGGCATCCGGCTCGGGCGGGCGGGGCGGGCGGGCGTAGCCTGGCGAGGTGATCGAACCCCGCTACGCGAAAAGCTTCGCCAGTGACAACCACGCCGGTGCGCACCCGGCCGTCATGGACGCCGTCGCGGCGGCCAATACCGGTGACGCCCCCGCCTACGGCGACGACGAGTGGACCGCGGCCCTCCAGGACCGGCTCCGGGACGAGTTCGGCGCCCACGCGGCCGGCTTCGTGGTCCTCAACGGCACCGGCGCCAACATGCTCTCGCTCAGCATGATGATGACCCGCCGCTACGAGGCGATCATCTGCCCGGAGAGCGCGCACATCGCGACCCATGAGACCGGCGCCTCCGAACGCGTCCTCGGCGTCAAACTGGTCACCGTGCCGACTCCCGACGGCAGGCTCACCCCCGACGACGTGACCGCCCGCCTCGGCGGCCGGGGCAACATCAGCGAGGTGCAGCCCAAGGTGGTCTCCATCTCCGAGGTCACCGAGCTCGGCACCTGCTACACCCCCGACCAGATCGCCGCCCTGGCCGAAGTGGCCCACGACAACGGCATGCTCCTCCACATGGACGGCGCCCGCCTGGCCAACGCCGCCGCCTTCCTGGGCTGCTCCCTGCGCGCCCTCACCACCGACGCCGGCGTGGACGTCCTAAGCTTCGGCGGCTCCAAGAACGGCGGCCTGGTAGGCGAAGCAGTGGTGGTCCTCCGCCCCGACCTGGCCGACGCCGCCCCCTACCTGAGACGCCAGACCCTCCAACTCGGCTCAAAAATGCGCTACATCTCCGCCCAGCTAACAGCTCTCCTCACCGACGACCTCTGGCGCAAGAACGCCACCCAAGCCAACACCATGGCCAAACGCCTGGCCGACGGCGTCTCCGACCTCCCCGGCCTGGACATCCGCTACCCCGTAGAGTCCAACGCCATCTTCGCCACCCTCCCCCCCGACACCATCCCCACCCTCCAATCCCAATACCTCTTCCACACCTGGCACGCCCCCACCAACACCGTCCGCTGGATGACCGCCTTCAACACCACCCCCACCGAAATAGACACCTTCACCACCACCATCCGCCAAACCCTAAAACCCTGACCCCCGGTTTCACGTGAAACCCCACCCCCCGTTTCACGTGAAACCCCC
>NZ_JBHSRF010000064.1:0-54744 GCF_042658925.1 Sphaerisporangium aureirubrum | reverse complement strand
CGCAGAACACGGGCAAGCCAGGGGACGGGGTTCATGCATATTCATGCACTGGCTTTTAGCACACTGTTGAGTTCTCAAGAAACGGACGCGTACACCGTCGCGATTCAGACCCGAAGGCCCGAACCCCGTCCGGGGCGGTCAGATTTCGTATTCACAAGCCTAACCACGGTGCCGGATGTGAAGCAAATCGGGCACTGGGCCCACACTTGACTTCCACTCCGGCGACCCCGCTAGCATGTGGGTCGCCCTGAAGTAGAGCAACCCTGCGAACTTACCCGACTCTAACATGCAGAGCAAGTCGAACCGGGTAGATCTTCACGGGGTGTGTCGAACCCCGACCCCGGCCGTACCCGTGCGTCGTCCACCTTGCGGTGGTGATCAGGGGAGATGGCCGGGCGGTTGCCGACAGGAAAAGATTAGCAGGGTCCGGACGGTCCTCGATCCAATACCGGCATGATCGGGCAGGCCCTTCCTGCGGACCGGGCGCCGGCAGTACAACAGGCTGACACGTCCAGTGAGGCTCCCGATCCGAGCGAGGCCCGGTGTGAACGAACGAGCGCTACCCCGAGCACTGGTCATTCTGCTCACCGGAGCGGCCGCCATCGTGGTCCTGGCCGGGATCAAGGAGGTGGCGTCCATCGCGGGGCCGTTGCTCCTCGCGCTGGTGCTCACGGTCGCCGTGTCCCCGATCCGGGACTGGCTCGTGCGCCGGCGGGCGCCGCACTGGCTGGTGGTCGCGGTGCCGTTCGCGGCGGTCCTCGTGGTGCTGCTCGGGATGGTGGGCATCCTCACGGCCGCGGTGGTGCAGATGGCGGTGCTCGCGCCGAGCTACGCGCCGCAGTTCAACCGGCTGGTCGCGGACGCGCAGCGGCTGGCGGCGGAGCACGGGCTGGCGCCGCAGGTGAACAAGGCGATCCAGTCGCTGGACCCCGGCAAGATCTTCGAGTTCGCCCAAGGGTTGCTGGCCAGCGTGCTCGGGGTGGTGTCCAGCCTGCTGCTCATCGTGGTGCTGCTGCTGGCGATGACCCTGGACGCGCCGATCGTGACCCGGGTGCTGGCGGCGGCCGCGGTGGAGCGGCCCGCGTTCGCGGCGGCGCTCGGCACCTTCGCGCACCGGACCCGGCGTTACCTGCTGGTGTCCACGATCTTCGGGGTGATCTGCTCGGTCCTTGACGTGACCGCGCTCTTCTTCCTCGGTGTGCCGCTGCCGTTGCTCTGGGGCGTGCTGGCGCTGATCACGAACTACATCCCCAACATCGGCTTCCTGATCGGCCTGGTGCCGCCCGCCCTGCTCGGGCTGCTGACCGGCGGGGTGCGGACGATGATCCTGGTGATCGTGGCCTACATGGTGATCAATGTGGTGGTGCAGTCGTTCATCCAGCCGAAGTTCCTCGGCGACGCGGTGGGGCTGACCACGACGGTGACACTGGTGTCGCTGATCATCTGGGCGACCGTGCTCGGGCCGCTCGGCGCGCTGCTCGCCATCCCGCTCACGCTGCTGGTCCGGGCGCTGCTCATCGACAGCGACCCGGACGCCAAGTGGTCGGCGGCGCTGGTCTCGGGGGACGTCCCCGAGACACGGCCATCGGGGTGATCAGGTGGCGGAGGCGCCCACCGCCGGGCGCGAGTGGTCGCCGACGCGCTCCTCGACCACGCCGCCCGTCCGCCGTCCGCCCCAGGGCAGCGCGGCGAGCAGGATGGGCAGCAGCACGATGGAGCTCATCGCCCAAGGTGAGTGCAGCCGTGCCCAGGTGGATGGGTCGAACTGTGTCAGGTACAGATAGCCGACCGCCGCCCACGCGCTCGTCCCGATGATCGCGGCCCAGGCGAGCCGGGTGGGCCGTGCGACCAGGAACGGCATGAACCACAGCAGGTACTGCGCGCCGAGCCGCGGGGTGACCACCATGAACATCAGCAGCAGCGCGGTGGTGAGGTCGATGGGGTCGGCGCGGCGCCACAGGATGCCGATGAGCAGCAGGCTGCCGTAGATCATCCATTGGCCGTACCGGGCGAGGTCGGCGTCCAGTGTCCAGTTGCCGTCGACGGCGATGGCCGTCCAGCCCCATTCGCCGATGATCGGGCGCACGTCCCCGATGGTCTTGATGACCTCGGGCAGCTGGGCCAGTGAGGTGCCCGCGCCGATGGGGAGGGTGACGAGGAAGAACAGCGGCGGCACCCCGGTGGCGAACAGGCCGTACAGGCGGGAGCGCAGGTCGGGCAGGAACAGCAGCATGCCGGGGACCAGCCAGATGGGCCAGCTCTTGGCGCACAGCGCGAGCCCCATGAGCAGCCCCGCGAGGATGGCGTTGCGCACGGGCCGGGAGGTCCTGGCGTTGCGGGCGACGACGAAGGCCGCGACGCCGAAGGCCAGGGAGACCGGCTCGACCTGCCCGTGGATGGACGCGACGAGCAGCGCCAGCGGGTTGCAGGCGTACTGGAAGGCGCGCAGCTTGGCGTCCTTGCCGCCGGCGAGCTTGCCGACCAGCGGGATCAGGATGATGTCGGCGACCACGGTGACGAGGCGCCCGGCGATCTCCCAGGGGATGTTCAGCCAGAGCAGCAGCCCGTAGATGTACGGGATCGTCGGCAGGAAGTGCCACCCGCCGTTGCTCTCCAGCACGGGGTCCTTGTGGGCGAGGATCGCCTCGCCGGCCGGTTTGAAGCTGTTGACGAAGTCGACCGGCTGCCAGGTGCTGATCACAGCGAGGATCATGACGGCCACGCGGAAGCCGATGCCGACCGCCAGCGCGACGGTCAGCGACGGCTTCCAGCCCTTCCACTGGGCGAGAAGGGCGAGCACGACACCGGTGACGAGGAGGGCCCCCGTGAGGATTGCGTTGTCCATGACGGTCCTAGCCTGCCGGACGCCAGGCCAAACCGACCACTCGGCCTCCAAGATTGCCACTATCTATCCAGAATTGGTCCGTCAAAGAACCTTTTTGAGGCCTTTGGTGGACTTCACGGGAGTGTGTACGGCCCGCACGCCCCGTGGGGGGGCGAAGGCGTGCGGGCCGTACGGACCGCGGGCCCCCAGCGGATCGACGCCGGAGGCCCGCGGTGTTCGGGAGCGGGCTAGAAGCCCGCGGTGATCGAGGTGAACTGCCAGTCGTTCTGCGCGATGCCGCTGCACGCCGCCTGCACGCCGCCGCCCGGGCAGCCGCGGTCGCGGTTGACCGACCAGAACGCGAGCCGGGCCAGGCCCCTCGCCTTGGCCCAGTCCCGGATCTGGGTCCAGGTCGCCGGGCTGGTGAGCTCCTGCTGGTCCGACAGGCCGTTCATGCCGGATATGCCCATGTGGGCGTAGGCCGTGGCGTCGGACCAGCCGAAGGCGGTCTTCAGCGCGTTCTTCAGGCCCTCGGAGGCGTTGACCGTGCTCTGGTACATGTTGGCGCCGCCGCCGAAGTCGAACGGCATGATCGTGAAGACGTCGATGTTGGCGCCGAGCGCGGCGGACTGGTTGATCAGGCGGGTGCCCCACCAGCTCGGGCCGGTCGTGCTGGTGCCGAACGTGATGATCGTCTTGATGCTCGGGTTGTTCTGCTTGACGATCTTCAGGGCGTTGAGGATGCGGTCCTGCACCGCCTCGTTCTCGAACTCGTCGGTGTTCTCGATGTCGATGTCGATCATCTTCAGGTTGTAGGCGCTGATGACCTGCTGGTACGCGGCGGCCAGAGCCTGCGGGGTCGAGCAGTTCGGCCCGAGCTTGTTGCCGCTCCACCCGCCGAACGACGGCACGATGTCGCCGCCCGCCGCCTTGATCTGCGCGATGGCCGTGGCGTCCGCGCCGCCCTGGAGCGGGCGCTGGCCGTCCCACGCCGGGGTGCAGCCGCCGCCGGACAGGATGAACGCCATGGTGAACCACTTGACGCCGGTCGCGTTCATCACCGTCGCGGGGCTCGGCGGGTTGCCCCAGCCGAGGTACAGGTACGGCGCGCCCTTGCCGCCGGGCTGCGGGTTGGTGCAGCCGGTGGTGGTGCCGGTGACGGAGCCGCTGGCGCCGGACTCGCCGATCGAGTTGTAGCCGCGGACGGTGTAGGTGTGGGTGGTGCAGGTGCCGAGCGAGCCGATGGTGGCCGAGGTGCCGGTCACCGTGGCGCGCAGCGCGGTCCCCTCGTACACCCGGTAGCCGGTGACCGTGCCGCTGGACGCGGTCCAGGACAGGGAGATCGACGAGTTGCCGGTGGCGGTGACCGTGGGCGTGCCGGGGGTGCCTGGCGCGCCGGGGGTGGTCGTGCCGCCCGAGCAGGGGGCGCCGTTCAGGGTGCAGTTCTGCGGGGTGCCGAAGTTGCCGGGGCTGCCGTTGAAGCCGAAGCTTGTGCTGGCGCCGGGGGCGAGGGTGGGGGCCCAGCTCGGGTTGGTGAAGGTGAAGCGCTGGCCGCTCCTGCTCATCACCGCGTCCCAGGCGGTGGTGACCGCGTAGCCCGACGGCAGGTCGAACGCCACACTCCAGCCGTTCAGCGTGGTGGTGGTGCCGTTGGTGATCGTGTACTTGCCCTCGAAGCCGGTGCCCCAGTCCTGGGGCTTGGTGAAGACGGCGGTGGCCGAGGCGGCCTGGGCGGGCGTGACCGTCATGACGAGTACGGCGGCCGCGGCGACCATGGCCGCGACGCACAGTCGGATGAACCGCATGAAAGCTCCTCGGGGGCCGGTACGGCCGGAGGCGTGCGTGTACCGGCGATGGGGGGTGCCGGCCTGTGGCGGCCGGAGGAGGGTCGAGGTGAACTCGTACGGATGTGGCCGATGCCGTCGCGCGATGGGCATTTCTTTTAGGAAAGTTTCCTAAGAGTTGCGCCGATCGTAGCCCCGCCCCAACCCCTCCACAAGACCCAAACTCGGCACTTTTCCCCGAGGCAGGACTTTCTGCCAGAGACCGGACTACAAGGACGGACGACCGGTGGCACCCAAGGATGGGACGCGGTGGAATCGGTCCGACATACCGGATATATGGTGATGGCCGTAACTGAACGGGAAGTCAGGGCGGCACATGTTCTTCGGCATCACCAACATCTGGGCGTACACCGTCGGCGCTTTCCTGATCATCCTGTTGCCCGGCCCGAACTCCCTGTTCGTCCTCTCGGTCGGCGCGCGGCGCGGGGTGCGCGCCGGGTACCGGGCGGCCGGTGGAGTGTTCATCGGCGACACGGTCCTGATGGCGATGTCCGCGGCCGGGGTCGCCTCGCTGCTGCGCTCCACCCCGCTGCTGTTCAGCGTGGTCAAGTACGCGGGGGCCGGCTACCTGGCGTGGATCGGCCTGTCCATGATCCGCGCGGCGTGGCGGTCGCGGCGGGACGCGGCGGACGGCGCCGCGCCGGTCCCGGAGGATCTGTCCGACCCGTTCCGCAAGGCGCTGACGGTCAGCCTGCTGAACCCGAAGGCGATCCTGTTCTTCGTCTCGTTCTTCGTGCAGTTCGTGGATCCGGCGTACGGCGCGCCCGTGCTGTCGTTCCTGATCCTCGGCGCGATCTGCCAGCTCTTCAGCCTGCTCTACCTGTCCACCCTGATCTTCACCGGCGTCCACCTGGCCAACCAGTTCCGGCGGCGCCGGAGGCTGTCGGCCGGGCTGACCTCGGGCGTGGGCGCGGTGTTCCTCGGCTTCGGCGCCAAGCTGGCCACCACTAGCCTGGGCTGACCGGCGGCGTCTCCCCGTTGACCTTCAGCGCCACGCTGACCAGCGACAGGAACATGTCGGCGTCGGTCTGATCCTCGATCTCGACCCTGACCCAGCCGGCGGCGTGCCCCTGGGTGACGCGGTGCGACCCGGCGAGGACGCGTGCCCAGCGGTCGATCACGGGGGTGGTCAGCAGTAGTTCCGCCGTGTGGTCGCCGGGCATGCGAATGATCTCCCGGCCCATGGTGCGGAACCTGACGACGTTACGGGTATGGCTCACCACGAGGTCGGGCCAGCGCGCGAGCTGGACGGCGACGTCGGCCACGCACGCGGCCGATCGACCCGTGCGTGAGAGCACTGCCATATCTTCATGGTCCCGGTACGCTCCCTATCCGGAAACCCCTCGTTTCCGAACCGTTATTGGATGTTCAACCGGCACAGAAGGGTCAGCGTTCTCGCAGGTCACGCTATTGATCACTCATCACCGCCGTTATCCTTCACATGCGCCGAGCATCCGAGTTCCGGGCGTGGGGTGTCACGAATGAGATCAGATTGGTATTTCGCCCCACTTTTGGCAATCCGCTCGCAGGGTAGGCGCCGAAGCTCTAGCGTCGGTTTTCCGCTGTTCCTGGGAGAAGCATGAGCACCCCTTCGGTCAAACTCCCGCGGATCACCGCGCTGCTAAGGCAGGCCGTGCCCCGGCTCCTCGAAGGCGTCGTCGCTCCGCTCGCCGTGTTCTACGCCGCCCTCGCCGTCCTCGGCCTGGACGGCGCCCTCATCGCCGCCGTCACCTGGGTGTACGCGGGCGTGGCCTGGCGGCTGATCCGCCGCCGCCCGGTGCCCGGCACGATGGTGCTGGCGGCCATCGCCATCACCGCGCGGGCCGCCCTCGGCTGGTGGACCGGCAGCGCCGTCGTCTATTTCCTCCAGCCCGAGCTCGGCACCATATGCATCAGCATGGCGTTCCTGGCCTCGGTACGGCTGAACCGCCCGCTGGTGCAGAAGCTCACCCTTGATTACATTCATTTGCCGTCGACCGTGCTCAAGCACGAGCGGGTCCGGCGGTTCTTCGCCCGTATCACGCTGCTCTGGGCGTTCGTGCTGCTGGCCAATTCCACGGTCAGCATCTACCTGCTGCTCCACCAGTCGATCGGCACCTACCTGCTGGTGCGCACCTCGGTGGTCGCCGGCATCAGCGGTCTCGCGGTGGCCGTGTCGATCTACACCTTCCGCCGGGTGCTGGGCCGCCTGCACGAGCCTGCGGCCCTTCCCGCCGCCTAGCCCGCGCCCGAGTCTGGGCGATCTCCGCGAAATGGGCCAGTATTGGGGCATTTCCCCCCGCGGAGAGGACAGTTCACCATGGGATGCGCGCTCGTCACCGGCGCGTCACGCGGCATCGGCCCCGTCATCGCCGAGCGCCTGGCCGCCGACGGATGGAAGGTCGCCGTCAACCACGCCGGCGACGGCGCCAACGCGGCGGCCGTGGCCGGGCGCATCGGCGCCGCGGCGCGCGTGGCCCGCTTCGACGTGACCGACGAGGAGGAAGTGCGGCGCGGCGTCGCGGAGATCCGGGACGAGCTCGGCCCGATCGAGGTGGTGGTCAACAACGCCACCGGCCCGCAGCCGCTGATCCCGCTGGAGAAGCAGACCTGGGAGGACCACCTCGACCAGCTGCGGTTCTTCGTCAAGGCCCCGCTGCTGCTCCTGCACGCCGTGCTCCCCGGCATGCGGGCCGCGGGCACCGGCCGGATCGTCAACATCGGCAGTGAGGTGACCGACATCGGCAATCTCGAGTTCGGCCACTACGTATCCGCCAAGGCCGCGATGAACGGCCTCACCCGCACGTGGGCCCGTGAGCTCGGGCCGCTCGGCATCACCGTCAACATCGTCGCCCCCGGCTGGATCCCGGTGGAGCGCCACGAGGGCATGGACACCGAGGACTACCGGGGGGAGGTGCCGCTCGGCCACCTGGGCACGCCGATGGACGTGGCCGAGGCCGTCGCCTACCTCGCCTCGCCCGGCGCGCGGTTCGTCACCGGGCAGCGCCTCGTGGTCAACGGCGGCCGTACCATGAGCTGACCGGCCGGTGTCTCGCGGCGGGCTACGACCTCGGCAACGGGTCCGAACGCTCTTCCGCGAAGATGCGGGCCAGTTCGGCGCGAGACGCGATGTCGAGCTTGGCGAAGATCCGGCGAAGATGCGTCGAGATCGTGTGCGGGGACAGGAACATCCGCGCGGCGGCCTGGCGGTTGGTCAATCCTCCGGCGATCAGCTTCGCCACCGCGCGTTCCGTGTCGGTGAGGCTGTCCCAGCCGGAGGCCGGATGCTGTGGCTGGACCCAGTGGCGGCGCCGCACGCCCAATGCGCGCAGCCTCGCTCGCACACGTGCCGCGTCCCGGAGCGCGCCGATGCGCTGGTAGCAGTCGAGCGCCCGGTCAAGGCTGGTGATGGCCTGCTCCCGGGTGGCGGAGGTGCCAGACGTGGTGGTGGCCAGTACGACCCCGAGGTCTTCGGCAGCCGAGGCGCTCTCCCACGGTTGAGGGTGATTGGTGGCGGCGAAGGCGAGCGCGGCGGGGTCCCGGTGGAGAAGCCCGCGGGCGTGCGCGGCCACGGCGGCGAAGATGGGATACGCGGGGTTGATTCGTTCAAGGTACTCGGCCGTCTCGACGATGGCCCGCGCGTACGGGAGGTTCGCCGTGGCCAGCGCCAGCCGGGTCAGCCAGGCGGCCGTGAGGGGGACGGTGATGAGTGTCCAGCGTTGTTTCTCGGCGTCGGCGTACGTGGGTTCGAGAATGTCCATCGCCCGTCCGGGATCGTCCTGGGCCTCGGCGACCACCGCCTCCACCCACTTCTCCCACGCCGATCCGAACAGCATTCCGGGTGTGCCGGGCTGGGACAGGTACCTCTCGATGTGCCGGACCGCGGCCTCGAGGTCGCCGCGCCGCACGGCGATGTAGGCGAGTATCGACAGCCCGACGCGGATGAACCCCTCGGTGCCCATGTCGTCGGCGATCATCATCCCGGCCTGGGCCTCGGCCGCGGCGTCGTCGTATCGGCCGGCGGCCAGTTTCACCCGGGCGCGGAACAACGAGGGTTGTGCGGCGAGCACGGTCACCCCGAGGGTCTCGATCTCCTGCTGGGCGACCTGGATGGCCATGTCGGCCGCTTCCAGCTGACACACGCACCGGCAGTTGAGGCTCAGCAGCAGGCGCGTGTACGGGCGCTGGATGACTTCGACGGTGCCGCTGTCCGCGATCCGCAGGGCTTCCTGGAGGTGCGCGAACGAGTCCGCGACCCGCCCGTCGACCATGGCGCACCGGGCGAGCAGCAGGAGAGCCCCGACGACGGCGGCATCGGAGTGCCGTTCACGGCCGGCGAGAACGGCCTGCGCCCGCGGCCGTCCCTTCCTCAGGTCGTTGAGTGAGATGAGCCCCCAGAACACCACCCATTCGGCGGTGCCACGCAGGTCATCGGGCATGTCCTGCCGCGCGAGCAGGCCCTCGGCCTCCGACAGCGCGTCCGCCGGACGTCCGCTCAGCAGCATGATGTACGCCAGGGCGCAGCGCAGTCGAGGCGCCGGTGCGAACGAGGCCCTTCCGAGTGCGGAGCGAGCGAGGCCGGCCGCCTCCGGCAGCCGCCCCGTGGCCGTCAGGGCGTCGACCGCGACGGCCGCGCGACCGGCCCAGGCGGGGTCGGCGGGCTCGGTCAGCTCGAGCGCACGCTTGGCGAGATCGGCGGCGGTCTGGGGTGAGGACCGCAGCACCTCCCGCGCCGCCCGGTCCAGTCCGAGCAGTGCGCGCGCGTCACCGCGGCCGGCGCTGCGAATGAGGTGCGTGGCGGCGGGAACCGCCGACCCGCCTCGTTTGAGCAGCATCTCCCCCGCCTCCTGGTGCAGGGCCCGCCGCACGGCGGGAGGCAGCGTTCCCGTCACCGCCTCCCACAGGAGGTCGTGCCGGAAGGCCAGATCCTGCCCGGTGCATTCGACGATCCCCGCCGATATCGCCTCCTCCAGCATCGGCAACAGCTCGCCCGTCGATTCGCCGAGCATCTCGGCCAGATCCTTCACCGGGAGCGAGCGGCCCAGGACTCCGGCGACCTGGAGCAGATGCCTGGTTGGGGCGGACAGCTCGTTCAGACGCCCTCGTGTGACCTCCTGAGCCTGTGGCAGCCGCGCCGGAATCAACCGCGCGCCACCGTCGGCGACCTGGAACCCGCCCTCGCTCTTGAGTTTCTCCATGAGGTCGACGAGCGAGAAGGGATTGGCATCCGCCACCCCGGCCAGGGCCAGCACGCCTGGCTCGGGTACCGCCCCAAGGACATCGGTGACCACCTCGGCCACCGCTCCCTCGTCCAGGGCATCCAGCATGACCCGCGCCGCGCCGTCGCGTTCCAGAAGATCGAACAGGTGGTCGAGGCAAGGAGTGGCGTCGCCGCCGCTCCTGCCCGCCAGCATCCAGACGACCGGGGTGGAGGCGAGATCTCTCGTCAGTGACCGCAGGGCCAGCAGAGTCATCTGGTCGGACCAGTGCAGATCGTCCAGCGTGACGAGCACAGGCCCGTGAGCCGACATCGCCTCCAGCTGTTCCTGCAGGCTCACCAGCAACAACAATCGCTGATCGGCCGGGCCGGGAACAGCCGCGTCCTCGTCCGTGGGAAGAGTGCGGCCGGATTCTCCGAGCGCCGACGTCAGCGGGGCCAGCGGCATCATCTGGGTCAGCACGTCCGCGTAGCCGCGGACCACCCGGAAGCCCAGCCTCGCCGCGGCGGCGGCGGCCACGTCGAGCATGCGGCTCTTTCCGACGCCCGACCGGCCCCTGACCAGGAGGACGCCGCCCCTGCCGACCCGCGCCGCCCGGAGCAGCCCGGAGATGAGCTTCCACTCCCCGGCACGGCCCCGCCAGCCAGGCCACGACGACCCCCGGGGCTCGAGCCCACCCGCCGCTTCCAGGACATCGTGGGATTCGTACCCCATGGGTCCATAAGACACCCGCCGCGCACCTTCCCGCAAACAGTCCTAGCAGGTCAGACCGCAGATCACGTGTCCCGGACGCGGGACCCCAAAGTTACACAGATGTGCGATACGCCACCCTTCCTCGCGGTTCATGCTCGGAGCCGTTCCCCGTCTCTCTCGAAAGGACGACGATGGTGGACGTTCCGAGTGAATGGCCGGTGCTGCTCCTCTGGCCTCTGTTCACCCTGCTCACGTGGATGATCGTCGCCAAAGGCCTCACTCTCCTGCTGGCCCGCGGAAAACGGTGCGCGCCGTACTCGGTCCAAGGTCAGATCACCCTGCTGGCCGCCGCCGTGATCGCCCTCACCTTCCTCACCCGGGGGGCGGGGATCTATCTCCTGGCCCGGTCCGGGACCATCCCCCACGCGCTGCCGCACGCGGTCACCCTCGCGGCCGGGTCCCGGGTGGCCGCCGGCTCGCGGCAACCGCTGCCGGTCCTCGCGTGGCCCGGCTCTCTCCGGCTGATCGTGGCGATCGAGACCGCCGAGCTGGTCGCCCTGAGCGCGTGGGTCACCTGGACGCTGACCGGCCGGGTGCTGCGCCCCGTGGACGCGGTGCGCGCCGAACTCTCCAGGATCGATTTCGGCGACCCGGCCGCCCGCGTCTCGGAACCGGGAAAGGCGCGAGAGATCACCCGTCTGTGCCGGACGATCAACACGGTCCTGGGGCGCCTGCACAAGGCCCAGGAAGAACGTGCGGAGATCGCGCACCGCCAATGGCAGTTCGCCTCGGACGTCTCCCACGAACTACGCACCCCCATCACGGGACTGCGGGTGCAACTGGAAGTGGCACAACAGGATCCGAGGCGGGCCCGGCTGTCCGAACTGCTCGGAACCACGCTGAACCAGGTGGAGCGGCTTGAGATGATCACCGAGGACATACTGAGCCTTGCCCGCGTGCGTGCCCGCCCGCCCGTCGAACCGCGGCGACTCGATCTCGCGGCCCTCGTCGAGGTCGAGGTGGCGCAACGTACGGACCGGCTCCCCGTCCGGCTCCACCTCACCCCCGGCACCACCGTCACCGCCGTGCCGTCCCAGATCGGCCGGGTGCTCGCCAACCTCCTGGACAACGCCCAGAGGCACGCCACGCGCCTGGTGTCCGTCGAGGTGCGCGCCACCCGTGCCGCGGTCGAACTCGCGGTCAGCGATGACGGGAAGGGAATCGCGGAGGCCGACCGGGAGCGGGTGTTCCAGCGTCTCATCCGATTGGACGACGCCCGCCGGCTCGACCGCAACGGCACCGGGCTCGGCCTGGCCATCGCCCGGGACATCGCTCACGCGCATCACGGCACCCTGAGCGTCGAGGAGAGCGCCACCGGTGGAGCGCGTTTCGTCCTACGCCTCCCCCGGGTCCTGCCACACGGAGAGGGGCGTCATGAGGCTTGAGCATTGTTCGATCCGAGCCCGCCTGGCGCTGTTCACCGGCACGGCGGTGGGGCTGCTCTGCATCGTGTTCTCCATCGTCCTGACGTTCGCCATCAACAGGGTGGCGACCCAGAACCTCACCAGGGAAGTGACCGCGGTGGGCGAGTTGACCGCCTATTACGTGGACCGCGGAGAGCTCGTCAATCCGCTTCCGCCCATCTCGCGGGACCTGACCCGCCCCGTCCAGGTGGTCGACCCGCGCGGACAGGTGGTGGCCGCGACCAGCGATCTGCAACACCGGCCGGTCATAGCGCATTTCACGCCGAAAAGCCCCAGGCGTGTGGCCAGTGCCGTCATCTGCGATTCCGTCTTCCCGTCCGGCGCCTGCCACATCGTCGTCGCCCAGCAGGTGTATCGCAACGGCGATTGGACGGTCTACAGCGCCGCGCCGACGCTGCCGATCTTCGTCTATCCGGGTGTGGCGGCCATCCTGGTCGCGGGCACGGTCATCTTCATGATCGCGGTCGCCTACGGGGCGCGGCACACCGTGACCAGGTCGCTCAGACCCGTGGACGCCATCCGGGCCCGGCTCGACCACATCCGGGGCACCGACCTGAGTCACCGGGTCCCGATCCCCGCGCCCAGGGACGAGATCCACCGCCTGGCACGGAGCGTCAACGAGACGCTGGAGCGGCTGGAGGACGCGATCGAGCAACAACGGCGGTTCTGCTCCGACGCCTCCCACGAGTTGCGCACCCCTCTCACCGCCATCCGCACCCAGATCGAGGTCGCCCTGCTGGCATCCGACGACGTCGACCTGATCAGACTGTGCGACGACGTGCTCCCGAGCGTGGAGCGGCTGCAGTCCATCGCATCCGACCTGCTCACCCTCACTCGGCTGGACGCCGGCACACCGGGTGAGCGTGAGCAGGTCGACCTGACCGGGCTCATCGCCATGGAGCTGAGCAGTCATCAGCTGAACAGGAAGGTCGTCCGCGATCTGGCACCAGGAGTGATCATCACAGGCGACGGGGCACGCCTGCGTCAGTTGGTCTGCAATCTGCTCCAGAACGCCCAGCGATACGCCTCCTCCACCGTCACGGTCACACTCCGGCTCGCCCCGGCCGCCGGCCAGGGATTCCCCGGGGGCTTCGCCGAACTCGAGGTCCTGGACGACGGCAGCGGAATCGCCGCCGACCAGCGGGAGACGGTGTTCCGGCGCTTCACCCGCCTGGACACCGCCCGCAGCAGAGGCGCCGGAGGGATCGGCCTCGGCCTCCCCATCGCCCGGCAGATCGCCGAAAGCCACGGCGGCGCGCTGACCATCCAGGACAGCGACCGGGGTGCCCGCTTCGTCCTCCGCCTTCCGGTGGACTCCTAGTCAGGGCGTCCGGTCGTGCGCCGGCATTTCATACAGCGTTGATTTCATCACTTGATGAGTTTATGGTGGAGTCATACACCGGCAGCAGAAGCATGCCGGGAGGCCGCGTGCACCTCCCCCCGCACGCCGCAAGGAGACGGACATGCCCAAGTCCCAGAGCGACCGCCGCGACACCGGCCTCGCCGAGCTCACCGGCCCCCTCGTGCTGAGCCTGCGGGACGTCACCGCCGACATGCTGCCGCTGGTCGGGGGCAAGGCGGCCAACCTCGGCGTTCTCACCCGCGCGGGCCTGCCCGTCCCGTCCGGGTGCTGCCTCACCACCGAGGCGTACGGGCGGGTGGCGGACGCCGCCGGGCTTGAGGACGTGCTCGCCGCGCTGGCCGCCATCGCGCCCGGCGACACCGCCGCGCTGGCCGAGCAGGCCGGTCGCGCCCGCGCCCTGATGCTCGCCGCGCCGGTGCCGGACGACATCGCCGAGGCAGCGCGCGGCGCGGCCCGCGGGCCGGTGGCCGTACGGTCGTCGGCCACCGCCGAGGACCTGCCGGACGCCAGCTTCGCCGGGCAGCAGGACACCTACCTGAACGTCACCGGCCCCGAGGCCGTGCTGGACGCGGTGCGCCGCTGCTGGGCCTCGCTGTGGACCGACCGCGCCGTGGCCTACCGCGCCGCCAACGACATCGACCACGGCGCCGTCCGGCTGGCCGTGGTGATCCAGGAGATGGTGCCCGCGCGGGTCGCCGGCGTGATGTTCACCGCCAACCCGGTGACCGGACGCCGCCGCGAGACGGTGATCGACGCCGCCCCCGGCCTCGGCGAGGCCGTGGTGTCCGGCGCGGTCAATCCCGACCACTTCGTGGTGAGCCCGGAGGGGCGGATCACCACCCGCCGCCCCGGTGACAAGGCCGTGGCGGTGCGCCCGCTGCCCGGCGGCGGGGTCGAGCGGGTCCAGGGGACGGGGACCGACGAGCCGTGCGTCACCGACGACCAGGTGGCCGCGCTGGCCGAGCTCGGCGGCCGGGTCGAGGCGCACTACGGCGCGCCGCAGGACACCGAGTGGGCGATCGACGAGGACGGCGCCCTCTGGCTCACCCAGGCGCGGCCCATCACCACGCTGTACCCGCTGCCGACCCGGCCGGGGGTGGACGGGCTGCGGGTGTACTTCTGCTTCAGCCTCGCCCAGGGCCTGCACCGGCCGATGACGCCGATGGGCGTCTCGGTCTTCCAGGCGCTGGCCGCCGGGGCCCGCCGGCTGTACGGCGTGCGGCCGCCCACCGACCCGGTGATCTCCGCCGGGATGCGCGTCTTCGGCGACGTGACGGGCATCATGCGGAGCCGGGTGGGGCGTCAGGTGATGCCGAGGGTGTTCGACGTGATGGAGGCCCGGTCGGCCGTCGTGGTGCGCGGGCTGTTCGACGACCCGCGGCTCGCCATCACGCACTCCTCGCCGTTGCCGGCGATGCGCAGGCTGTTCCAGCTGGCGCGCCGGTACCGGATCCCGGTGCGCGTCGTCCAGGCACTGGCCCGTCCGGACCGGGCGCGGACGCGCATCGCCCAGGTGGGCGAGCAGCTGAGCGAGCTGCTGGCGGCGCCCGCGGACCTCAGCGGGGCGGGGCGGCTGGATCACGTGGAGCGGGCGCTGGCGGGGCTCGTTCCCATGGCGCCGTTCATCTTCCCCGGGCCCGCGGCGGGGTTCCTGATGTTCGGGCTGGCGGCGCGCCTGCTGCGCGGACGGTCCAGGCCGGGTGAGCTGCAGACCGTGCTGCGGGGGCTTCCGCACAACGTCACCACCGAGATGGACATGGCGCTGTGGCACGCGGCCACCCGGATCCGGGCCGACGAGGCGTCCGCGCGGGCGCTGAGCGGGCCGGACCTGCCCCGTCCGGACTCGCTGCCCGCGGTGCTGCGGGAGGAGCTCGACGGATTCCTCGCCCTGTACGGGCATCGGGCGGTCGCGGAGATCGACGTGGGCGTGCCGCGCTGGTCGGACGATCCGGCGCACGTGCTCGGCGTGCTGGCCAACTACCTGCGGCTGGACGATCCCGCGATGGCGCCGGACGCGTTGTTCGAGCGAGGGGCCCGGGAGGCCGAGGCGATGGTCGAGGAGCTCGGCCGGCGGGCGGGCGGGGTGCGCGGGAGGATCGTCCGGTTCGCGCTGGGGCGGACCCGGCAGCTGGCCGGGTACCGCGAGATGCCGAAGAACTACCTGATCGTCACGCTGGCCGAGGTCCGGGCGCAGTTGCGCGCGGTCGGCGACGAGCTGGTGGCGGGTGGCGTGCTGGAGGAGGCGGAGGACGTCTTCATGCTGAGCCTGGCGGAGGCCCGCGCGGCGCTCCGCGGGGGCGACCGGCGTGAGCTGGTGCGGGAACGGCGGGCCGAGTACGCCCGCGAGTCGCGGCGCAGGCACATCCCGCGGATCCTGCTGTCCGACGGTACCGAGCCCGAGGCTGTGGCCTCCGCTGTGCGGGCGGACGACGGGACGCTGACCGGTACCCCCGCC
Organism: Sphaerisporangium aureirubrum; assembly: GCF_042658925.1. NCBI lineage: Bacteria > Bacillati > Actinomycetota > Actinomycetes > Streptosporangiales > Streptosporangiaceae > Sphaerisporangium > Sphaerisporangium aureirubrum. Next base: position 38,883 of record NZ_JBHSRF010000064.1, on the reverse strand, counting down.
TCGCCGGGGTCGGTCACCGGCATCGCTCGCGTGGTGCTGGATCCCGTGGGTGCGCATCTGGCTCCCGGGGAGATCCTGGTCGCGCCGTCCACCGACCCCGGCTGGACGCCGTTGTTCCTCACCGCCGGGGGCCTGGTGATGGAGATGGGCGGCGCCAACTCGCACGGCGCCGTGGTGGCCCGCGAGTACGGCATCCCCGCCGTGGTGGGCGTCGCGGACGCGGTCTCCCGCATCGTCACCGGCCAGGAGATCACCGTGGACGGCACCTCCGGCGCGGTCCTGCTCCCCGGCCCGGCCGCGCCGGAACCGGCGGGCGGCGCGGTTCCGGCGGATCGTGGGGATTGATCGGTAAAGTGTGGGGATGCGAGGGGTCGGGGCGGGCGTGCTCGTGCTCGTGGTCACTGCGGCGGGGTGCGCCTCCGGGCTCGGCTTCGCCGACACCGCACGCATCCTGCGTGAGGACGGCACGACGCTCAGCCGCATCGCCCTGACCGGCAAGAACGCCCGCGCCACCGAGGACGCCACCGGGTGCCCCGCCGGGGAACGGCGAGCCGCCTACACCATCACCGGCGACCTCGGCCCGGACGGCGCGGCGACCTCCGCCGCGGTCACCTCCGCCCTGGCCACCGAGTTCCAGCGCATGGGCTACCAGGAAGGTGAGGGCCCCGGCGCCCGCTTCGGCGTGAACGTGAGCGTCCTGGAGAAGACCTCCCTCGGCATCACCTTCACCGTGACCCTCCGCGCCGACCACCCCAACGTGGAAATAGCCGGCCGCACCGGCTGCCTCGCCCCCTGAGCGCCCTGTCACATGGCGCCCCCGAAGGTGAACCGCCGTACGGCGGCGCCGGATTCACCGCACCACGTCCCACCGTACCGGCGCCGGTTCAAACGCCCCCTCTAAGGGGGACGTGGGCGGGCGCCCCCTAGCGGGGCGTCGCCCCCGTAGTCGTCCGCCCCCGTAGTCGTCCGCCCCCGTAGTCGTCCGCCCCCGCAGTCGTCGCCCCCGCAGTCGTCGCCCCCGCAGTCGTCGCCCCCGCAGTCATCCACCCCCGCAGTCATCCGCCCCCGTGGGCACCCACAGGCGCCCGGCCCCTCCAGGCGCCCACCCTCACCCGCGCCCGCTCAGGGGGGGGTGGCGTCCACGTGCGGTGATGGATAGCCCGGGAATCGGGTGGGCCATGGTCGACATGGGTGGAACCGACAACGGGTGGGTCCCATCTACCCCAGCCCGAGAAGGTGTTGACGTTTTAGCCCCTTGACGTCAACTTTCCCCGGTCCTGGCAGCCCATGGCGGGTATCCCGCCGTACGGCGGCGCCGGATTCACCACACCACGTCCCGCCGTACCGGCGCCGGGAGAGGGAGACCGTGGTGGACGGGAGAACTGGGCCCGCCCCGGGGAGGGCTGAGAGGCGGGGGGTGGCACGGACGGACGGGGTGGGCGAGCGGCACGGACGGCACGGAGCGACGGGGCGGACGGGTGGCACAGACGGGGGCGGACGGGTGGCACAGACGGGGGCGGACGGGGTGGGCGGGTGGCATGGGCGGACGGGGTGGCGGGTGGGGGGCTATAGGTGTTCGTTTAGGAAGGTTGTGGTTTCTTGTATTGCGTGGGTTAGGTGGGGGTCTGTGTCGTAGAGGTCGGTGTGGAGGTGGGTGTCCAGCCAGATCAGGCGTTTGGGGGGGTCCAGGCGTTTGTAGGCTTCCTCGGCGCCTTCGGGGGGGCAGAAGCGGTCCACTACGCCGTGGACGATCAGGGCGGGTTTGGGGGACAGGAAGTCGGCTCCCATCATGTTGTCCAGGGTGATCAGCTCGCGTAGGGAGGAGCGGGTCACCTTGTTGGTCCAGGAGGGGGCGGCGGAGCGGGCGGTGCCGTAGTAGGCGTAGGGCTCGTCGCCGGGCATCGCGGCCTCTCCGGACGTGGCGACGGCGGGGATGTACTCGGGGTCGGCTCCCTGGTCCTGTCGCTCCAGTTCGCCGGTGAAGGCCGCCAGGGCACCCTCGTAGCCGGGGGGTGTCATGCCTGAGCGCATGGCGTAGGGGTTGTTGTACGCGCCGGCGATTCCGGCGAAGACCTTCACGCGGGGGTCGAAGGCGGCGAATCTCAGGGCGTAGCCGGCGCCAAGGCAGATGCCTACGACGCCGATGCGATCGCCGTCCACCTCGGGGCGGGTGCGCAGGTAGGAGACGGCGGAGCGCAGGTCGGTCAGCTTGCCCTGGGGGTCCTCGTGGTGGCGGGGGGAGCCGCCGGAGGCGCCGAAGTTGCGGTGGTCGAAGGCCAGGGTGACGTAGCCCGCCTCGGCCAGGCGGGCGGCGTAGGTGCCGGTCACCTGTTCCTTGACGCCGGTGAAGGGGCCGGTGAACACCAGCGCCGGGTGCGGCCCGGCGCCGGGGGGCGTCCTCAGGTCACCGGCCAGCGTGACGTCGCCTGCGGTGAACTCTACGTGCTCGATCATGCCGCCCAGTCAACCTCATCACCGGGCGCGGACGGGCGGGGACTACTCGGTGAACCACCGGGTGAGCCAGTCGGTGACCGCCTCCACGTAGGCGATCTTGTTGGCGGTGCGGACGGTCTCGTGGCCCTCGTCGTCGAACAGAAGGTACCTGCACGGCACGCCGCGCGCGGTCGCCTCCGCCACCACCTGCTCGGCCTCGTACACCGGCACGTTGGTGTCCTGCGCGCCGTGCACCACCAGCAGCGGCGCGCTGAGCCGGTCGAACGAGTGGATGGGCGACAGCGCCCGCAGCAGGTCCCGGTCGGCCACCGGGTCGCCGTACTCGCCGACGGCCGCCGCCGCGATCCACGGCTCGGTGAGAGCGTAGAACGTCGCGAAGTCCGCCATCCCGCACACGTCGACCCCGGCGCGGAACAGCTCGGGGTGGGTGACCAGCGCGGCCAGCGTGAGATAACCCCCGTAGGAGCGGCCCATGCAGGCGACCCGCGCCGGGTCGGCCACCCCGCCCCCGGTGAGGTAGGCGACCGAGTCGGCCACGTCGTCGATGGCGTGGAAGCGCAGCGCGTGGTTGTCGGCGTCCTGGAACGCCCGCCCGAACCCCGAGGACCCGCGGACGTTGGGCGCCAGCACGCTGATCCCCGCGGCCAGCAGCCGCTGGAACAGCGGGTTGTACGTCGGCCGCTCCTGGCTCTCCGGCCCGCCGTGCAGGTAGATCACGCACGGCATGGGGCCGGGCGCCGAGCGGTACAGCCAGCCGGTCAGCTCCAGCCCGTCGCGGGCGTCGAAGCGCACCAGCTCGGCGTGCAGCGGCTCGGCCAGGGGCTCGTCCCCGACGACCCGCAGGTAGCTCCCCGTGGCGGGGTCGCACAGCAGCACGTGGGAGGGGGCGCTCGGGGACTCGCCGGCCAGCACCGCCAGCGAGCCGTCCAGGGACAGCCGCGCCGAGCCGATGACGTCCACCGGCGGCGGGGGCAGTGCCCGGGTACCGCCGTCCACGAGGTCCGCGACCTCCAGCTCCGACCGCCCGGCGACGTTCCACACCAGCAGCGCGATCCGGCCGTCCGCGCTGACGGCGAAGCGGTCGAGCTCGGCGTCGGGCCGCTCGGCGACCGCCTGGGGTGCCTCGCCCACCCGCAGGGCCATCAGGACGGCCCTGTCGCGCCCGGCGTTGGACCGGACGTAGGCGACCTCCCCGTCGGGCGACAGCGCGCCGAGGTCGGTGGTGGGCGGCAGCAGCAGCCGCTCACGGCCGAACGGCAGGTCGGCGACGGTCATCTCGCGCATGCCGCGCGGCCCCTGGCGCAGCAGCGCCCGGCTGCGGTCGTGGCTGACCGCGCTCGGCCACATCAGCGGCCCGGCGGCGATGGTGTCGCGGTTGCCGAGGTCGGCGTCGATCAGCACAGCCTCGGTCATGCCGGTGGCCGCCAGCTCGGCGACCAGCAGGGTGGAGCCGTAGCCGATCCAGCGGACGAACACCGCCGAGCCGCGGGCCAGTGCGCCCTCGGGGCCGGCCAGCAGGCGGCGGTCGGTGCCGTCTGGCCGTACCGCCCACACCTGCGTGTGCTCTCCCCCGCCGGGAGCCACCTGCACGGCCAGCCACTCGCCGTCGGGCGACCAGAGCACGTTGGTGACCGGCTCGGGGCCGGTGTCGATCACGCGGGCCGCGTGCGGCCCGAACCGCGCCTGGGCATAGGGGAACCGCACCGGGGCGAGCGGTCGTCCCTCGCCGGTGTGCCCGGCGAGGGGTTGCACCCAGACCCGCGGGGTGCCGTCGCGATCGCACACGTAAGCGATCGCATCGGTACCCGGCGAGAGCGTGGGATGCCGGCAGATCCACGAGACGTCTACGTCAGACTCCTTGCGCTTGCAGCCACAGTTCCAGAAGACCAAGTTGCCACAAAGCGTTGGCTCCCAGGGTGGTTCTGTGCGCATCGGGCGCGGCGAGCAGTTTCTCCACGACGGCGGGCTGGAAGAGTCCCCGGGAGCGCGCGGCCGGCGAGGTGAGCGCGTCCCTGACCAGCTCCAGGAAAGGGCCGTGAATGTGCCGGATGGCCGGGACCGGGAAGTAGCCCTTGGGCCGGTCGATGACCTCGTCGGGCACCAGGCCGCGCGCGGCCTCCTTGAGCACGCCCTTGCCGCCGTGGGCCAGCTTGAGCTCCGGCGGGCAGCTGGCGGCCAGCTCGACCAGCTCGTGGTCCAGGAACGGCGTGCGTGCCTCCAGCCCGAAGGCCATGGTCATGTTGTCGACCCGCTTGACCGGGTCGTCCACCAGCATGACGGTGGTGTCCAGGCGGAGCGCGGCGTCCAGCGCGGTCTCCGCGCCCGGCGCGCCGAGGTGGTCGCGGGCGTAGGCGGCGCTGACGTCCTCCCCGGCGCGGTACTCGGGCCGCAGGATGGCGGTCACGTCCTCGTGGGGGCGGTCGAAGAACACCTTGGCGTACGCCTCGGCGACGTCGTGCCTCGCCACGTGCTCCAGCGGCGGGTACCAGTCGTACCCGGCGAACACCTCGTCGGCGCCCTGGCCGGACTGCACGACCTTGACGTACTTGGAGACCTCCTCCGACAGCAGGTAGAAGGCCACGCAGTCGTGGCTCACCATGGGCTCGCTCATCGCGCCGACGGCGTCGCCGAGGGACGGCAGCAGCCGCAGGTCGTCCACCATGATCCGGTGGTGGTCGGTGCCGAACCGGTGGGCGATCATGTCGGAGTAGGCGAACTCGTCCCCCGACTCGCCGCCCGCGGAGTTGAAGCCGACGCTGAACGTCGTGATGTCCCGCTGGCCCTCGTCGGCGAGCAGGGCGACGATCAGGCTGGAGTCCAGGCCGCCGGACAGCAGCACCCCGACCGGCACGTCGGCGACGGTGCGGCGGCGCACGGCGACCCGCAGGGCCTCACGGACGGCGTCGCGCCAGTCCGCCGGGGACGCGCCGGGGCCGTCCGGGCGGGTGAACGGCGGCCACCAGTAGCGCTCGTCGCGTGTGGTGCCGTCCGGCTCGATGGTGCGGACGGTGGCGGGTGGCAGCTTCTCCACGCCGCTCAGGATGGTGCGCGGCGAGGGCACCACCGAGTGGAAGGTCATGTAGTGGTGCAGCGCCACCCGGTCGATGTCGGTGGACACCCCGCCGCCGGCCAGCAGGGCGGGCAGCGCCGAGGCGAAGCGCAGCCGGTCGGCGTCCCTGGTGACGTAGAGCGGCTTGATGCCGAGCCGGTCGCGGCCGAGCACGAGCCGCCCGGTGGCCCGCTCGGCGACCGCGAAGGCGAACATGCCCTTGAAGCGGTCGACGCAGCGGGCACCCCAGTGGCGGTAGGACTTCAGCAGCACCTCGGTGTCGGAGGTGGAGAAGAACCGGTAGCCCTCCCTCAGCAGTTCCTCACGCAGCTCGCGGTAGTTGTAGAGGCAGCCGTTGAACACCCCGGCCAGACCGGCGTCGGTGTCCACCATGGGCTGCGCGCCGCGCTCGGACAGATCGATGATCTTCAGCCTGCGGTGGCCGAGCGCCACCGGGCCGCTGGACCAGGTGCCGACGCCGTCCGGGCCGCGGCGGGTCATGGCGTCGGTCATCCGGGCCACCGCGGCGATGTCGGCCGCGTGTCCGTCGAAGCGGATCTCCCCCGTGAGGCCGCACATCAGGCGATCTCCTTCATCAGCCAGGTATCTTTCGCTCCCCCGCCCTGCGAGGAGTTGACGATCATGCTCCCCGCCGGGGCGACCCTGGTCAGGGCGACCTGCGGCACGACCGCGGTCTCACCCAGGCAGACGAACGCCCGCAGGTCGATCACGTGCGGCTGCATCCGCTCGCCGTCGAAGGTCGGGTGGGTGGACAACCCGACGGTCTCCTGGGCCACCCACCGCTCCGGGGCGGTGAGGATCTCGTCGCGCACGGCCTTCAGCTCGGCCACCGTGGCGTACCGGCCGATGACGACGCCGTGGCCGCCGAAGCCGTCCACCGGCTTGACCACCAGCTCGGCGAGCCGGTCGAGCACGAGCTCGCGGTCCTCGGGGTCGCGGCAGAGGTAGGTGGTGACGTTGGCCAGCAGAGGACGCTCTCCCAGGTAGTAGTCGATGAGGCGGGGGACGTAGCGGTACAGGCTCTTGTCGTCGGCCACGCCGTTGCCGAAGGCGTTGGCCATGGTCACGGTGCCGCGCTCCACCGCGTCGAGCAGGCCGGGGCCGATCCGGCTGGCCAGCAGCTCGTCCTCGTGGATGCGGCGGTACAGCACGTCCACGCGCTCGCCCGCCGCGTACACGGCGCCGTCGCGGATCTCCAGGTCGGACGGCTCGGCCAGGACGACGTCCATCTCCTCGGCGAGCATGCGGTGCTCGTAGTACGCGGCGTCGCGTGGCCCGCCGGTGAGCACCCCGAGGCGGGGGTCGTCCACCGGGGGCGCGGCGAGCAGGGCCCGGCGCAGCAGGGCGGCGGTGCCCTCGGCGTCGTTCACCATCGAGCGGTCCAGCTCGGGCAGCGTGTGCGCGGCGAGCCGCCGGTTGGCGACGCCGTAGCCCATGCCGGACGGGACGCGCAGGTTGTCCTCCAGGACCATCCACCGCCCCGCTCCGTCGCGGGCGACGTCCAGCCCGGCCACCGTGCACCTGATGGCGCGGGGGTGCACGCGGCGGCCGGACGGCCGGTAGCCGGGGCACTCGTCCACCACCCAGGGGGGCAGCACACGGTCGAGGATCACCTCGCGGCGGCCGTACACGTCGCGCAGGAACGCCTCCAGGGCGCGGACCCGCTGCGGCATGCCGCCCTGGATGCGCTTCCAGTCGCTCGCGGAGATCATGCGCGGCACCAGGTCCACGGGCATCTTGCCCTTGCCCTCCTGGACGACCGCCCTGGCTCCGTCGGCGCGAAAGGACATGCCGGTGTCCTCCATGAACCGGTCGCGGACCGCCTCGCGCTCCTTCAGCTCCACCGGCCCGAGCCGGTCGAGCACCCGGAACACGGCCTGGTACGGCTCGCGCAGGATGCCCTCGATGACGGCCTCGTCCTTCACCGAGTCGTAGCCCTTGAGCAGGCTGGTGTCCAGGCGCGGCACCGGGCCGCCGAACGCGGGGTGCCAGCCGTCCAGCCGGGTCTCGGCGACCAGGAAGTCGACCACGTCGGCCAGGTCGCCGCCGCGCTCGACGAGCCGCCGCTGACGGGCCGCCGAGCTGCCCCGGGCGAGCGCGTCCTTGGCCAGCGAGGTGACCAGGTCCCAGTCGCCGGTGGCGTCCAGCTGGGGCCGCAGGCCGTCCAGCATGCGCTCGATCACCGTGGCGGCGGGCATGGGGGTGCCCTCCACCGGGTCCACCAGGGTGCCCTCCAGCCCGGAGCGGGCCGAGCGCCAGGTGGCCGCGCGGACCATCTCCATCGGGGTCTCCCGCATGGGGACGTCCTCCTCGATGGCGTGCAGCTCGCGCAGCACCACGGCGCGGAACACGCCGGCCAGCAGGACGACGTCCTCGACCCGGGGGCAGGCGTCGCACATGCGCATCTCGACGGTGGGCACGTGCGCGGAGGGGCGGACGTCGAAGTAGATCATGCCGGGGTCGCTGATCACCCCGGAGGCCACCAGGTCCTCCACCATCTGGTCGTACTCGGCGGCCGAGGCGAAGCGCCGCACCGGGCCGGTGGTGGGCCAGCGCTGCCAGGCCAGGGTGCGGGAGCTCGCGTAGCCGCTGTCGGCGCCGAGCCAGTACGGCGAGCTGGCGCTCAGGGCCAGCAGCGGCGGCAGCCACCGGGCCACCCGGTGGGCCACCTCGACGGCGAGGTCGCGGTTGTCCACGTCCACGTGCACCTGGGCGCCGCAGATCAGCTGCTCGCGGGTGAGGAGCTGATAGTCCTCCTGCATCTGCATGTAGCGGGCGTTGGGGGAGATCTCCAGCGCCGCGGGGTCGACCAGCGGCACCGCCCCGGCCGCCACGATTCCGAGGCCGAGGCCGTCGGCGGCCTCCACCACGGTGCGGCGCAGCGCGGTGAGATCGTGCCCGAGGTCGTCCAGCTTCACGTAAGGACGGCTGTTGGCCTCCACCACCGACCGCTGCAGCTCCTGGGTGAAGCGCTTTTCCGGCAGCCGCTGGAGCAGATTCCCGGCGCGTGGCACGAGGTGGCGAGTTTCGAGGTCCACCACGTGGAATTCCTCTTCGACACCTACGGCGACCGACTCCGCGAGACCCGACATCCCATCACCCTTCGGTCCTTGACCCAGGGGGTCGCCAAACCGAGCTGTCGCCCGGAAAAAATGGTGTTACGTGGGGCTTCTGCCCAGGAATGCACCGATATGCACGTAACGGCGACAGTCTTCGAGTTGTGAATTCCCGCCGGGCATGGGACGGAAAACGGGGTGGATCAGGAGTCGAAGCCCAGCCCCAGCCGGTCGAGCGTGCGCAGCCACAGGTCACGGCGGCCTTGGTGCGCGTCGGCGCGGGCGATGGAGCGGCGGGTCAACTGGATCACCCCGGACCGCACCGGCTCGGGCGGGAACGGGACCGGCTTCTCCCTGACCATGCGCAGGGAGGTGCGCTCGGTCACCTCGCCGGAGAGCAGGTCCAGCATCACGTCCGCCCCGAACCGGGTCGCCCCGACGCCGAGCCCGGTGTACCCGGCCGCGTACGCCAGCCGCCCGCCGAAGGCGCGGCCGAAGAACGCGCTGAACCGGCTGCAGGTGTCGATCACCCCGCCCCAGCGGTGGGTGAACGCCACCTCGCCGAGCTGGGGGAAGGTCCGGTGGAAGTTGGCCGCCAGCTTCAGGAACGTCTCGTCGCGCTGGTCGTACTCGGACCGCACCCGGCCGCCGTTGTGGTACACCGCGTCGTAGCCGCCCCAAAGGACGCGGTTGTCCGCGGTGAGCCGGTAGTAGTGGAACTGGTTGGCCAGCTCGCCGACGCCCTGCCTGCCCCGCCAGCCCACGGAGGCCAGCTGCTCCGCGCTGAGCGGCTCGGTCACCAGCACGTAGTCGTACACCGGCACCAGGAAGTGCCGCAGCCGCCCGAGCAGCGGCGGGAACACCCCCGTGCCGAGCGCCGCCCGCCCGGCGCGCACCCCGCCGTGCGGCGTGGCCAGCTCTAGGCCGGGACCGGCGGCGGCCAGGGAGCGGACCGGGGTGTTCTCGTGGATGCGCACCCCGGCGGCCAGGCAGGCGTCCCGCAGGCCCCAGGCCAGCCGGGCCGGGTCCACCATGGCGCAGCCGTCCCGGTCGTAGGTGCCGCCGGCGTACAGCGGGGAGTCGACCTCGGCGCGCAGCCGGACGGCGTCCAGCAGCTCCACGTCCAGGCCGAGCCGGCGGGCGGTCGCGGCCTCCTCGGCCAGGCCGTCCATCTGCCACGGCGCGGTGGCCACGTGCAGCTCGCCGGTGCGCTCGAAGCCGCAGTCGATGCCGTACCGGCCGACGGCCTCCTCGATCGCGTCGAGGTTGTCCCGGCCGAGACGCGCCAGCGTGGGCATCTCCTCCGGCCAGCGGGCCAGGCCGTTGCCGAGGCCGTGGGTGATGCTGGCCGCGCAGAAGCCGCCGTTGCGCCCGGAGGCCGCCCAGCCGATCCGCCTGGCCTCCAGCAGGACGACGTCGCGGGCGGGGTCGCGTTCCTTGGCGAGCAGGGCGGTCCAGAGGCCGGAGAACCCGCCGCCGACCACGGCCAGGTCGGCCGTGGTCGTGCCGGACAGAGGTGGTACGGGGTCGGGGCGGTCGGGGGTGTCCAGCCAGTAGGGCTCGCGCTTGGCCTCGGCCAGCGCCTTCAGCGGTTCCACACTTTCACGTCCTTGTGCGACGCGTTGGCTTACATCACCTCAGGCGCGCCGCCTTGAGGTGACGGTGTTGACGATTGCTATGGCGACGCCGACCGCGAAGATCAGCGTGCCGAGGATGTTGACCTGCGGGGGCACGCCGATGCGTACCGCGCCGTAGATCCACAGCGGGAAGGTGATGGTCGCCCCGCTGGTGAACTGCGTGATGACGAAGTCGTCGATCGACAACGCGAACGCCAGCAGCGCGCCGGACACCACACCCGGGAGGATCATCGGGAACGTGACCCGCCAGAAGGTGATCCACGTGGAGGCGCCGAGGTCGCGCGCGGCCTCCTCGATCGACGGATCCAGGCCCACCACCCGCGCCCGGACGGTCACCGCCACGAACGACAGCGAGAACAGCACGTGCGCGAGCACGATCGTGGTGTACCCGGTCTGCACGCCGAGGCTGATGAACAGCGACAGCAGCGACGCGCCCATGACCAGCTCCGGCGAGGAGATCGCGGCGAACATCACCAGGTTGGTGGCCGCCTGGCCGCGGAAGCGGTAACGGCCGAGCGCGATGCCCATCAGCGTGCCGAGCACAGTGGTGATCGCCGTGGCGAGCAGCGCGATCGTGATCGAGTTGACCACGGCCGTGGTCAGGTCGGGATAGTCGCCGAGACGGCCCCACCACTTGAACGTGAAGCCCTGCCAGCTGACGTTGGACTTGCTCCTGGTGTCGTTGAAGCCGAACGCGATCATCACGGCGATCGGCGCGAACAGCCACAGCAGGATCAGCCACGTGTAGCCGTACAGCAGCCGGTCGCCCCACCGTGTGCGGCGGCGGCGCACCGGGCCGGGCGCGGACGACGGCGTGGCCGAGGCGGGCAGCGCCGGGCTCACCGGGCCGCTCATCGCGCCGCCGCCTCTAGGACGTTCTCGGTGCCGAGGGCCTTGGCGTAGGCGAAGATGCCGATCAGCATGGCGGCCATCAGCGTGAACGACAGCGCCGCGCCAGCCGGATAGTCGTTGTTCACGAGGTACTCCGTCTGGATGATGTTGCCGATCATCGTGTTGGCGGGGCCACCGAGGATGGCGGCGTTGACGTAGTCCGCGGTCATCGGGACGAACGTCATCAGCACGCCGGCGAACACCCCGGGCAGCGACAGCGGGAGCACGACGCGGGAGAACGACGCGCGCCAGGTGGCGTACAGGTCGGCGGCGGCCTCGACGACCCGCGGATCCACCCGTTCCAGCGCCACATAGATCGGCAGCACCATGAACGGCAGGTAGTTGTAGGTCAGGCCGCCGATCACGGCCACCGTGGTCTGCAGCACGTGGAAGTCCGTCGGCACCAGCCCGATGTCCTTCAGCGGCTGGAGCAGGATGCCGTCGTCGGCGAGCAGGAACTTCCACGAGACGGTGCGCAGCACGAACGACACGAAGAACGGCAGCAGCACCAGCAGAAGGTACGTGGACTTGCGGGCGCCCGCCTTGAACGCGATCCAGTACGCCATCGGGTAGGCCAGCAGGATCGCCAGGACCGTGCCCGCCAGGCCGTACCCGGCCGAGCGCAGGAACTGCGTCTTGTACTCCACCAGCACGTCGATGTAGTTGGCGAACCGGAGGGTCTGCGCGAACCCGTTGACGACGTCGCCCTCCTGCGTGGAGACCGACGCCATGAACACCAGCGGGACCACCAGGAAGACCACCAGCCACAGCCCGCCCGGCAGGACGAGGAGATACGGCGCGAACCTGCGTCTCATCGCGCTATCCCTGGGTGATCGGCTGGAAGATGCCTTCGAAGACCTTCTCCTCGGCGGTTGTCAAGGTCTTGTAGGAGCGCAGCTTGGCGAGGTCCGCGTCCGCCGGGTAGATCAGCGGGCTGTCCGCCATCAGCTCCAGCGCCTTCTTGTCCTCGCCGGTGGCCTCGCCCGCCTGCTTGCGGACGAGCTCCTGCGTGGACGGCACGGGGGTGATGTAGGTGATGTACTCGGCGAGCTGGGTGGCGATCTCGGGCTTGTACGCGAAGTTCATCATGGCGAGCGCGTCGACCGGGTTCTGCGCGGTCTTCGGGATGCACATGTTGTCGGTCCAGATGTTGCCACCCTCCGCGGGGATGACGAACTTCAGGTCCTGGCCCTCGGCGATCTGCTGGTACACGTCGCCGGACCACGCCATGGTGATCCAGATGTCGCCGCGGACCAGCGCGTCCACGTAGTCGTTCTCGTAGTACTTGCGGACCAGGCCCTGGTCGCGCTGCTCCTGGAGCTTCTCCCCCGCCTTGCGCCAGTCCGCCTCGACCGACTTGTCGGGGTCGATGCCGAGCAGGAACATCCCGAAGTTGGCGATCTCCTGGCTGTCCAGCAGCATGCCGACCTTGCCCTTGTAGTTCGGGTTCCACAGCTCCTTGATGCTGCTGACCTCGCCCTTCACGTACTTGGGGTTGTACGCGATGCCGGTGATGCCGGACTGCCACGGCACCGTGAACGCGTTGCCCGGGTCGTAGGACGGGTTCTTGTACTTGGCGCCCGCGTTGGCCGCGAAGTCCGGCAGCTTGGCGTGGTCCAGCGGGGCCAGGTAGCCGAGCGCCATCGCGCGGCCGAGCTGGATGCCGTTGGTCATGACCATCAGGTCGTAGCCGATGTCCTGGTTCGCGGCGAGCTGCGGCTGGATCTTCCCGAACCAGGTGGAGTTGTCCTGGATGGCCTCCTGGTAGGTGACCTTGATGCCGGTCTCCTTGGTGAACTGCTCCAGGGTCGGGTAGTTCTTGCCGTCCTTGTCGATGTACAGCGGCCAGTTGGCGAAGCGCAGGACGTTGTTCTGCTTCTTGCCCGCCCAGTACGAGGCCACGGCGTCCTGCTGCGGCGGAGCGGCGGCCTTCTTGCCCTGGACGCCGCAGGCGGCGAGGCCGAGGGCGGCGGCGGACAGGCCCGCCATGCGCAGCGCGTCGCGCCTGGTCACCGCCATGCCGGACCGGCCGCGGGGCTGGGTGAGGCCGCGCAGGAACGCGAGATCACGAGAAGGGTTGGTCATGAGACGGGTCAACTTCCAATCGCGTACGAGTGCTGGGGCTGCCACCACAGCCACACGGAGTCACCGCGCTCCGCCGTGATGCTGCTGTCCCGGGCGTTCTGCTCGAAGACCGTGAACTCGGTCCCCCCGGCCAGGTCCACCGAATAGGTGTTGTAGGTGCCGAGGTACACGACCTCGGCCACGGTGCCGCGCACGGCGCTGACGTCCGCGGGCGGCTCCTCGGCGGAGATCTTGATCTTCTCCGGCCGTACGGTGACCTCGACCTCGCCGCCGGGGCTCGCCCCGTTGACAGGGACCAGGACCCGGCCACCCTCGCCGAACCGCAGGGTGGCCGTGCCGTCGCCGACCTGGTCCACGGTGCCGTTGAGGAGGTTGGAGGTGCCGATGAACCCGGCGACGAACTTGGTGGCGGGCCGCTCGTAGATCTCCCGCGGCCCGGCGAGCTGCTCGACCAGGCCGTCGTTCATGACGGCGATGCGGTCGCTCATGGTGAGCGCCTCGTTCTGGTCGTGCGTGACGTACACGAAGGTGATGCCGACCTCGCGCTGGATGCGCTTGAGCTCGATCTGCATCGCCTGGCGGAGCTTGAGGTCCAGCGCGCCGAGCGGCTCGTCCAGCAGCAGGGCCCGCGGGTGGTTGACCAGCGCCCGCGCCAGCGCGACCCGTTGCTGCTGGCCGCCGGACATCTCACGGGGGCGGCGTTTCTCCCGGCCGGTCAGGTCGACGATCTCCAGCATCTCGCCGACCCTGCGCTTGATGTCCTGGTCGGACACGCGCTTGCGGCGCAGGCCGAACGCGACGTTCTCCCACACGTTCATGTGCGGGAAGAGCGCGTAGGACTGGAAGACCATGTTCACGTCGCGCTTGTTGGGCGGCACGTCGGTCACGTCCTGCCCGTGCAGCCGCACCGTGCCCCGCGACGGGTCCTCGAACCCGGCGATCATCCGCATGGTGGTGGTCTTGCCGCAGCCGGAGGGGCCCAGCATGGAGAAGAACTCGCCCTCCGTGATCGCCAGGCTTACCCCCTTGACCGCCTGGACGACCTCACCGTGCGCTATGTATTCCTTGACGACCCCGTCGAGTTCGATGGCGGGCACCCGTGAGGTGCTGGAGGCGGACGTGTCGCCCGCCTCCGTGCCCGCCTGGATTTCCGTCATTCCAGGCTATCCCTCTTCTATGTCGGCAGACGTTCGCCGTAGTGCGTATATGTCGTTCCCCGACTCACTCGCCGATGTAGTGCATGACGTGCTTCACCCGGGTGTAGTCGTGCAGGCCGAAGACCGAGAGGTCCTTGCCGTACCCGGAGTGCTTGAACCCGCCGTGCGGCATTTCCGACACGAACGGTATGTGAGTGTTCACCCAGACCACGCCAAAGTCCAGACGTTGCGACATGCGCATCGCCCGGCCGTGGTCCGAGGTCCACACCGAAGCCGACAGGCCGTACTTCACGTCGTTGGCCATCGTCAGCGCCTCGGCGTCGTCGCTGAAGGTCTGCACCGTGATGACCGGCCCGAACACCTCGGTCTGGATCATCTCGTCGTCCTGCTTGAGGCCGTCCACGATGGTCGGCTCGAACAGGAAGCCCTTGTCGCCCACCCGCCTGCCGCCGGTGACCACCTTGGCGTGGGCGGGCGTACGCTCCAGGAAACCCTCCACCCGGGCGAGCTGGTCGGCGTTGTTCAGCGGGCCGTAGTAGGCCTCGTCGTCGTCCAGCCCGCCGGTCCTGGTGGCGGACGCGGCCTCGGTCAGCGCCGCGAGGAACGGCTCGTGGATGCTCTCGTGCACCAGCACCCGGCAGGCCGCCGTGCAGTCCTGGCCGGCGTTGTAGAGCCCGGCGCCGGCGATCGCCTCGGCCACCGCGCCGACGTCCCTGACGTCCTCGAACACCACGACCGGGGCCTTGCCGCCGAGCTCCAGGTGGACCCGCTTGAGGTCGTCGGCCGCCGTCTTGGCGACCTGCACGCCGGCGCCCACCGAGCCGGTGATCGCGACCATCGACGCCGACGGGTGCGCCACCACGGTGGCGCCGGTCTCACGGTCGCCGGTGACCACGTTGAAGACGCCGGCCGGGAGCACCGTGCCGATGATCTCGGCCAGCTTCACCGTGGAGACCGGCGTCGTGTCCGACGGCTTGAGCACCACGGTGTTGCCCGCGGCCAGCGCCGGGGCGATCTTCCAGATGGCCATCATCAACGGGTAGTTCCAGGGGGTGACCTGGCCCACCACGCCGATCGGCTCGTGCCGGATCACCGAGGTGTGGTCGGCGAGGAACTCGCCGGAGGTCGGGCCCTCAAGCGTGCGGGCGGCACCCGCGAAGAAACGGAAATGGTCGGCGGCCGGCGGGATCTCGTCCTCGGCCATGCGGGCCCTGGGCTTGCCCGTGTTCCGGCACTCCGCCTCCACGAGCTCCTCGGCCCGTGCCTCGATGGCGTCAGCGATCTTCAACAGGTGACCGGCCCGCTCGCCCGGCGTCGTCCGCCCCCACGTCTCGAACGCGGCGGCCGCCGCGGCGTAGGCTGCGTCGACGTCCTCTTGGCCCGATACAGGGGCCTGGAGGTAGGTCTCGCCGGTACACGGGTCGATCACGTCGGAGAACCGGCCGCTTTTGGCGTCCACCAGTTCACCGTTGATGAAGTTCTGCAGACGGGTGGTCAACGTTGACCTCCTCGGGAGGTGGCTGAGTTGTCGCGACTCTGACAGAGGGTCGGAGCTACGACAAGGGATTTCGTCGCGAATATATCAAATTGCTACGAAATCGCTTGACAGACCCCCAGGAGCTGACAACATGTCGCACCAGGACGGCAACATGGCGGGAACCGCCCCGTAATCACTGTGCGGTACTCCTGCCGGGGCGCGAGGAGGACGCACGGGATGACCACGCCGCCGAAGGCGCGCCGGGACAGCAACCACGACGGGAAGCCCGGTCCCGTGGTCTTGGACGAGATCTCCAAGCGCATCATCGAGGAGCTCCAGGCCGACGGCCGCAAACCCTACGCCGCCATCGGCAAGGCCGTGGGCCTTTCCGAGGCCGCCGTCCGCCAGCGCGTCCAGCGGCTCCTCGACACCGGCGTCATGCAGATCGTCGCCGTCACCGACCCCCTGACCCTGGGTTTCCCCCGCCAGGCGATGATCGGCATCAAGTGCGAAGGCGACCTCGAAATGGTCGCCGACAAGTTGTCATCCATCGAAGAGATCGACTACGTGGTCCTCACCGCAGGCTCCCTGGACATCATGGTCGAGGTCGTCTGCGAAGGCGACAACCACCTCCTGGAAATTCTCGGCAAAATCCGCGCCATCCCCACCGTCCGCGCCACCGAAACCTTCGTCTACCTAAAACTCCGCAAACAAACCTATTCCTGGGGCACCCGCTAACCCCCCACCCCCAGAGCACCCGCCGACTCAGCACTCCCAGGAACACCCGCTGACCCGCCACCCACATGGCACCCGCCGACCCGGCACTCCTGGAACACTCGCTGACCCGCCACCTACAAGGCATCCGCTGACCCAGCACTCCTGGAACACCCGCTGACCCGTCGCCGGACCGCCGCCTCGTCCTCGCGCTCGCCTCGATGGCATCAACTCCGGCGCCGCGACGGCGAGAAGCGGTACGGCGAATCCGGCGCCGCCGTACGGCGGACAACCCGGCGTGTGTGCGGCGCCTATGAGATGGTCCTCGCGGAGGCCGCGCTCCGCGCGAAGGGCGCAAGGGCTGTGCTCATGCGGGGGACACCCCCGCACCCCCGGCCCTGCCGGGCTCATGGTGCTCCACCGCGACGCGTTCCGCCGGGCCGGTGCCTCGCCGTACGACGGCGCCGTGTTCGCCGTCCACCCTCCCGCCGACCCGGCGCCGGTAAGACGAACCCACGAGGCGACGGGGCTCCCGCGCCGCCGCCTTACGGCGGGAAACCCGAGAAAACGGCGTCGCCGCACAGCGGGCAAAGACGGTGGACACAGCTAGACCCGTTGGCCCTCGGACTCGTGCGGAGCGGAGCGGCCGTCGAGGACGGTGGCTATTTCGGTGAGGAAGGCGTCGACCTGGGACACCGAGTAGCCGGGTTTGAACATCACCGTGGAGAAAGTGGCGGTTCGGATCTCGTCGGCGCTCAGGGGACGGTCGGTGGTGCCACGCAACGTGGCGACCACGCGGTCGAGAAAGCCGTCGACCTCGTCCTCGTTGTACCCGGACCCGAGACGGCCAGGACGGAAGGAGACACGCTCCACCCGCGCCGCCTGGGACTCCAGCCAGGCGGCCGTCATCGTCTCGGCGACGGACTCCGACTCGCCCAGCCCCGGCAGGGTGGGGGCGTCGTCGTCCTCGGCCTTGACCTTGACGGCCGGGCCGGGCGCCGGCTCCTCCCGCTCCACCCCCCGCGTCTCGATGGCGATGACGAACGCCTCCAGGGCGAAGTCGACCGCCACCTCGTGGTAGCCGCCGAGGCGGATGTCGAAGCGGGACATGCGGATGTCGTCCGCCGTCACCGGAGGACCTTCCAGGGCTCCCCGGCCGAGGGTCGCCTCGATGCGCAGGATCAGCGCGTCCACCTGCTCCGGGTCATAGCCGTTGCGTAACCCGTGCACGCGCGGAAAACGGTTCACCCCTTGACCTCCCGGGCCAACAACCCCCGCATCTGTTTTCGCTTCTTTACCATTCTGGGCAAACGACTTGACGAAATCCAGAAGGTCACAAGAGTACCGGTAAGCTTCTGGATCTATGCGGCTCGCCAACGTCTCCTTCCGCTACGGTCGCCGCGCCCCATGGGTCCTGAAGGACGTCCACCTCGACCTGCCCGAGGGCACGGTCGCCGAGGTGGCGGGCCGCAACGGCGCGGGAAAGTCCACTCTGCTGCGCCTGATGGCAGGCGTGGCCCGCCCGGCCCGCGGCTCGATCACCGGCCGCCCACCGGTCGTAGGCTACGCCCCAGAAATCTTCCCCACCGCCCAGCCTTTCACGGTGTCCACTTACCTGGCGTGGATCGCCGGAATCCGCGGCGCCAAGCCCACCGCGATCACCCCCTGGGTGGAACGCCTGGGCATGACCCCCCTCCTGGACACCCCCCTGACCGACCTGTCCAAGGGCAGCGCCCAGAAGGTCGGCCTGGCCCAGGCCCTGCTCGCCTCCCCCGGCCTACTCATCCTGGACGAGCCCTTCTCCGGCCTGGACCGCCAGAGCCGCGCCGAACTCCCCCTGGCCATCGAGGAGCTCCGCGCCACCGGCGCCATCATCATCGTCAGCGACCACCAAAACGGCCTAGCCGACCTCCCCCGCACCCTCCACCTAACCGTCGAAAACCACACCACCGAAATCCACACCCCCGAGAACCACACCCCCGCCACCCACAACCCCGCCACCCACGGCACCGAGACCCACAGCACCGAGACCCAAGCCGCCGGGGCCCGAGGCACCGAGACCCGGGACACCGAGACCCAAGCCGTCGGGACCCGGGACGCCGGGACCCGGGAGACCGGGGTCCACACCACAGGGATCCGCGCCGCCGGGCCGCACGCCGCTGAGATCCGCGCGGCCGGGCTACACGCCGCCGAGATCCGCGGTACCGACGCCCGCACGGGCGAGGACATCACGGCGCGGACCCTCGCGGCCGGGGACGGCGAGCCGGCCCGTGCCGTCATCGAGGTCCGGGTGGAGCCCGGCGAGGCGGAAGCGGTGCTGGGCAAACTCCGGGCCGAGGGATACCAGGCCGACCTGCGAGAGGACCCGTCATGACGAGGACGGCGACCGCCGCGGTGCTCGCGCTCACCAGGTTCAGGCTCGCCGCCTACGCCCGGTCGCACCGCATCATCCAGCCGTTCATCGGCCTGCTGGCCATCATGATCGTGCTGTACTCCACCGGCGTGCCCTCCGGCCAGGAACTCCCCACCTACTCCGACTCCGCCGCGATGCTCGTCCCGGTCTTCGCCTGGGCGGTCCGCGGCCTGCTGGACACCGAGCCGGACGTGCAACGCCTGATCTCGGTAACCGCCACAGGCCGCCCCGGCCGCGAGGTGACAAGCGGCCTCCTGGCAGGCGCGTCCGTCGCCGCGGGCCTGGCCCTCCTGGCCCTGCTGGTCCCACTGGCGATCGGCTTCGCCGACTTCCCCAGCGGAGAGGTACTGGCCGGCGGCGCAGCCCTCCACCTGCTCTCCCTGACGACAGGCACCGCCCTGGGCACCCTGACCAGCCGCCCCATCCTCCCCGACCCCGCGATGTCCACCCTCGCCCTACTAGGCGGCTACGTAACCATCCTCCTGATCAGCCTCGCCCCCCTCACCTGGCTAACCGTCCCCGTGATCGGCTGGATCCGCGCCGCCGGAAAACCCTCCTTCCTAACCGCCGCCCTCCCCGCCCTGGCCCTGATCACCCTCGCCTGGTGCACCGCAGCCCTCGTCACCTACATCCGCCTACGCCGCACCCACCCCTGACCACTGATCACCGGTCCTCGGCTACACCACCCCACTCCTAATCGGTGATCACCTCTGCCAGTGATCACGCCCTGCCAGTGATCACCGACCCGGCGACACCGCACCCACCCCCAAACCGGTGATCGCCTATGTCCGTGATCACCTATGTCCGTGATCCGCTACGCGGCCGCACCGCACCTACCGGAGCTCGGGCCACCCTCTCCATAACGCCCGCGCCCTCCCCGCCCCTCGCTCAGGATGCCAACCCAAGCGAACCCAGCCGTTCATCCAGATTCCGCACCTGCGCATACGTCGCCCATGGCTGAAGGCGCCGCCGAGCCGTCCGGAGGCTGTGCACCAATCGCGCCGAACTGTGCACGGCCATGACGGTGGTGGCCTCGGTCAGTTTGGTGGCGGCCTCGGGGATCTCGCGTTTCTGGATGAGGGCGTCGGCGTAGTGGATCAGGCCGAACGCGTGGGTGCGGCTGTAGGCGTTACGGGACAAGCCGTTGAGTTGGGCGGTGACGGTGGCGATGGTGGCGTCCGGTAGGCGTAGGGCGTTGAGGCAGAAGCAGGCCATGGTGCCGCCCATCGCGCTGGCTTCGGTGATCCAGTAGAGGTAGGGCGGGTCGGCCGCTGACGGCTTCTGTGCGGCGCTACGAGCGGTGTCGAGCAGTCGCAGGCTGGCGGTTGACCGCCGGTCCAGTGCCAGGGCCCAGGATTCGGCCAGGTTGGTTCGTGCTCGGAGCAGGTGACTCGAACTTCGGCGCGCCCAGCCTTGTGCGGCGAAGGCGTGATCGAGGGCCTGCGTGGGCCTGCCCCGAAAGCCCGCCATGTCGCTCAGCCAGTGATGTACGTACGCCAGTAACGTGGCGTCCCCGATTTCCATCCCCGCGCTCAGCGCGTCCTCGAAACGCCCTGCCGCCGCGTTGTAATTCGCCAGGTCGTAATAGAGGTATCCGGAAAGCTGCGACAGCTCCGCATAAACACTGATCAGCCGGTCCCGCAGTGCGGGCAAGAGGGACTCACGCCGCAGCAGCCGCGTCACCAGATTCCGCTGCCCCTCGACAACGGGGAGAACAGATTTGGGTCCAATGGTGTCGTCCATCCGGCGACACTGCGCGGTCAGCTTTTCGATCGTCGCCACGGCCGGCGCGTCCACCCTCCCCTCCGCACGACCGGCCCGCACCAGCCGTGCCTCCTCCTCGGGGGTCAGATGCCGCAGCAACGCCAGCGCGGGTATGCCGCCCAGGGTCAGGGCGAGCTCCACCAGCAGGTCACGGCGCTTCACGTCGGCCTCCTCCGCGCCGAGCGCCCGGAGCAGATCGGCGCACTCCTCGGGCTGTAGTCCTCGCGGAGCCTCACGTGTCTGGACCGCCCATGGAACGGCGGCCTTCTCCATGCTGACACAGGAGGGATCCGCCACCGGGGGACGGCGATGGTGCACGTCGCGGTGCCGGAAGTCGGTCTGGTCGAGAGCCTGCCGGTCGAGTGGGGCGTACGTGCCGTAGTCGGTGTCGGTTACCAGGTTGCGGGCGGTGGTCTGGTAGATGCGGGCGAGGGTGGTGAGGGCGCGGACGGGGGGCTTGCGGCCTGCCGACGGGTGGAGTTCGTAGTCGTACAGGCGGGCGTCGCGCAGGCTGGCGGCGCCTGCCGGGTCGAGGTCGTTGAAGGCGTTGACGACGTCGGAGACCGTGCGGCCGTGGGCGAAGCGGTACAGGCGCAGGGGGCTCACGTCGTGGTCCAGGGCCAGGACGTCGGCGATCTGGTCGTACGTGAAGCCCTTGGCTCGCAGCATGTCGCCGCGTCGCCTCGCGCCGAGCAGGACGCGGTATCCCTCGCCGGTCATTACGTCGGCCTCCCCCGGTCGGTCGATCGAAACTTTGAACGAATTCTAGGCGCGTGTTTGCCGAATGCGGACCCGATTTCTCCTGGGGCGAAATAAGGGCGCATCCTCGATCAATATGTCCGGAAATAGAGTATTCATTTCGCATATCGACGGTATATTCGTGGCCACATTCGTCCGGCGTTCGGGTGGGCGGTGGAATAAATTCGGAAGCCGCTGGGCCCGCTTACCCGATGCAGGAGGGTGCATGGAAGGCGCCGACGGCCGCGTCCTAATGGTCATCCTGATCGCCACCGCCCTGTTCCTTGTGGGGCGCCGTTTTCAGCGCACGATGGATACGTGGGCGGGGTGGGGCAAAGCGGTGAAAGCCGCTGCGGACGCGGCGGGGAAGATCCCTGGCGCCAAGGCGGCGGCGTGGAGTGCGTTCTGGCGGATGGTCGTGCTGGGGGTGGTGACGCTGCTCTTTCTGGCGCTGGTCGCTAACACGATCCGGTACATGTGACCCGTGGGGCGGTGTGATGATCTGGGGCCGGGCATCCGGGGGGTTCTCACCGGTTGTGGTGGCGTATCCGCAGGTCGTGGGGTTGCGAGTGAGGTGATCTCGGGTCGGGTATCGGGGGCGGCGTGGCCGTCCGGGCGGGGGCACAGTGCTGGGCGTGCGGGAGAGGCCCGTACCCACCAGTGAGGAAGTGGCTCCGTGCCCGAACGCACCCTCGGCATCGGTCTCGGCTCCCCCGTGCGGCAGGAGGTGGCGGGCTGGACGATCTGGCGTCGCTCCTTTCCTGGACGTGCCGACCAGGCATCCGAGGCCCGGCGCCTGGTGCGGACTCTGCTGGACGGGGTGGCCTGCGTGGACGACGCCGTGTTCGTGGCGGGTGAGCTGATCAACAATGCGCTGCTGCACACGAGGTCGGGGCATCCTGGCGGGCATTTAGTCGTGGAAGTGGCCTGGCGGCCGGATGGCGTGCGCGTCGGGGTGCACGACCAGGGCGGCGGTGAGCCGCCGGATCTCGGTGGGCTGACCACGCGTCCCGCCGTGGACGATCTGCGGGAGGACGGGCGGGGGTTGATCGCGATCGGCCGGCTCGCTCAGCGTGTCGGGTGTGAGGGAGATCCGGGGGCCGGTCACCTGGTGTGGGCGTTGCTCGCTTAGTTGTCTCACTATTCAATACATATTGGCTCAATATATGGACGTAGGGCTACGCTGGCCGCTGTACGACCACTTCGAGGAGGTTGACCGTCATGTCGGAACCCCGTGCCGTCTATACCCACGGCCATCACGCGTCGGTGCTGCGGTCGCATACGTGGCGGACGGCGGAGAACTCGGCCGCGTATCTGCTGCCCCATCTGCGGTCGGGGATGTCGGTGCTGGACGTGGGGTGCGGGCCGGGGACGATCACGGCGGATCTGGCGCGGATCGTGGCGCCGGGGCGCGTGGTGGGGGTGGACGCGGCCGAGGGGGTCTTGGGGCAGGCCAGGGAGTTGATCGAGGCGCAGGGGCTGGGGAACGTCGTATACGAGGTCGGGGACGTGTACTCGCTGGGGTATCCCGAGGGGTCGTTCGACGTGGTGCACGCCCATCAGGTTCTGCAGCATCTGGCCGATCCCGTCGGGGCGCTGGCCGCGATGCGGCGGGTGTGCCGGGAGGGGGGTCTCGTGGCCGCCCGGGACTCCGACTACGCCGCGTTCACCTTCTACCCCGAGGTACCCGAGCTGACGGAGTGGTCGGATCTGTACCACCGGCTGGCGCGGGCCAACGGCGGTGAGCCGGACGCCGGGCGACGGCTCCTGTCATGGGCTCGGGAGGCCGGCTTCAGCGAGGTCACCAGCTCAGCCTCGGCCTGGTGCTTCGCCACCCCCGAGGACCGCGCCTGGTGGAGCGAGGTCTGGGCCGACCGCGTGACCGCCTCGGCCATCGCCCAGCAGGCGATCTCCTACGGCTTCGCCACCCAGGCCGACCTGGAACGATTGGCCGTCGGCTGGCGCACCTGGGGTTCGTCCCCTGACGCGTGGTTCGCCGTCCTGCACGGCGAGATCCTCTGCCGTGCCTGACCTCTGCACGCACCCTTGGCCGTCCCCCGCACGGCGGGCCGGAGACGATGCCTGTCAGCGGCGGGGAGACCGGTCAGCCACCGCACGACGGCGCCGAATTCGCCGCACCACGTCCCACCGCCTCGGCGCCGAAACAGCCGCGGCTGCTGGTTGGTCGTGCCATCACCTATCCGGACGGGTCGCCGCGACTACTGAGGGCAGCCGCGGTGGCTGCCCGGGGGCGCCCACACTGGCGGGGTGGCCTCCACGGGCTGAACGTGACATCACCCACCCGGGACGATCACCGCGACCACCGAGAGCAACCGCGGTAACCGCCTGAGCACCCGCACCAGCGGGGTAGCCACCACTGGCTGAACGGACATCATCCGCCTTAGACGGGTCGCCACGGCCACCGAGGGTGCTTGCGGCCAGCGGGGCGATCGCGCCAGCGGGGTGGGGTCTACGTGCGGTGATGGATAACCCTGGAATCGGGTGGGCTCATAGTCGACATGGTGAGAACCGACAACGGGTGGGGCCATCCACCCCAGCCGGAGAGGGTTTTGACCTTTGATCCCTTGACGTCAGCTATCTCTGATCCCGATAACCCGCGACGGGTTTTTCGCCGTACGGCGGCGCCGGGTTCGCCGTACCACGTCCCGCCGCCTCGGCGCCGAGACGGCCGGCCAGTGGTTGGGCGGGGCATCCCCCGGGGCGGTTGGGGCGGACGGGCGGGAGTGGCTGGGTGGCTGAGGTGGGTTAGGGGGTTGGGGTGGTGGCGGCTAGTTGGCCGCAGGCGCCGTCGATTTCTCGGCCTCGGGTGTCTCGGACGGTTACGGGGATGCCGTGGGATTCGAGGCGGTGGACGAAGGTGCGTTCGTCTTCGGGGCGGGAGGCGGTCCACTTGGAGCCGGGAGTGGGGTTCAGGGGGATGAGGTTGACGTGGGCCAGCTTGCCCTTGAGGAGGCGGCCCAGCATGTCGGCGCGCCAGGACTGGTCGTTGATGTCCTTGATGAGGGCGTACTCGATGGAGACGCGGCGCTTGGTGCGGGCGGCGTAGGACCAGGCGGCGTCCAGGACCTCGTCGACCTTCCAGCGGGTGTTCACCGGGACGAGGGTGTCGCGGAGCTCGTCGTCGGGGGCGTGCAGAGAGACCGCGAGGGTGACGGGGAGGCCCTCGTCGGAGAGCTTCTCGATGGCGGGGACCAGGCCCACCGTGGAGACGGTGACGCCGCGGGCGGAGATGCCGAGGCCCTCGGGGGCGGGGTCGACGATGCGGCGGACGGCGCCGATCACGGCCTTGTAGTTGGCCAGGGGCTCGCCCATGCCCATGAAGACGATGTTGCTCACCCGGGCGGGACCGCCGGGGACCTCGTCGCGGGCGAGGGCGCGGGCGCCGGCCACCACCTGCTCGACGATCTCGGCGGTGGACATGTTGCGGGTCAGCCCGGCCTGGCCGGTGGCGCAGAACGGGCAGTTCATGCCGCATCCGGCCTGCGAGGACACGCACATGGTCACCCGGTCGGGGTAGCGCATCAGAACGGACTCGACCAGGGCACCGTCGAACAGCCGCCACAAAGTCTTGCGGGTGGTGCCGTCGTCACAGGTGATCTCGCGCACCGAGGTGAGCAGCGACGGCATCAGCTCGCCGATCAGCCGTTCACGGGACGCGGCGGGCAGGTCGGTCATCGTGGCCGGGTCGGCGGTCAGCCGTTCGAAGTAGTGCCGCGACAGCTGCTCGGCGCGGAACGGCTTCTCGCCCAGCTCGGCGACGGCCGCGCGCCGTTCGGCCATGGTGAGGTCGGCCAGATGGCGGGACGGCTTGGCGCGCCGGGGGGCGATGAACGTGAGCTCCGCAGACATGTCCTTCTCTTAACGGTTTGCCGGAAGCTGCATTGGACAGCCATTCCGTGTGATCTATTGCGATCCTCAGCCGTCGCTCGGCCGAACGGGGAAATGTCCACCGGAAGGGCGGATGAAGCCTTGGGCACCACCGATGTCATTCTCACCGACACCAGCCCGTACGGCAGCCGGGCGGTGACCGTGGAGACCGATGGGGTGTCGTCGGTAGCCTACCTGCGCGACGCGGGCGGCGGGGTCCATGGGGCGGTCTGGCTGGCCAACCACGGGAACGCTCCCGCCTCCTCCGAGCATCTCGACCCGGCCGACCTCTGGCGATCCCCCGTGATGCCCGGCTCGGCGACCCGGGTCCCCGAGGGCAGCGCGCCACCCGCGGCCGGGGAGCTGGACGTGCTGTGGTTCGAGGAGGGCGACGGCGCCGCCCTGTATCGCAACGGCGAGCTTCTGGCGGTCATTCCCGGCTGGGCCGACCTGGAGCGCGGCATGCCGGGCTACGCGCGCGACGCCATCGGGGAGTCGCCGCTGGCGTGGTCGCTCACCGAGGCGCTGGAGGGGCTGGCGCCGCGCATCGCCAAGGCGCGGTCGTACTGGGAGTGGCGGGCCGGGGACGGGTCCTGGCCGTCGTTCCAGCAGTTCGCGATGAGCCATCTGGACGCCAGGGTGGGGCCGGCGGACCGGTACTGGGACATCGGCGGGGACACGCTGCCGACGGTGGGCATCACCGAGCGGCCGAGGGACGGGTACACGGTGCTGTCCACGATCGGGATGAGCTGCCAGCGCATGCCGACGGTGGAGCAGTACATCGAGCAGCCGGACGCGTTCGCACGGATCGAGCTGGCTCTGGCGACCCGGGTGGAGGTGACCGAGGCGGCCCAGGTGCTGCTGTGGCTGGCGCGGTATCCGTGGCAGTCGGTCACCTGGCTGGGGCACGGGCACACGGCCGGGTGGTACGGCGGCCCGGGGTCGTTCCCGCTCGGCACGGACTACGAGGGGGTGGTGCTGCTGAACGCGATGCCGGGATTACCGGACTTATCGGGGTTCGCGTTTGGCGGGGATGAGGTGCGCTGGTTGTGGACGGTGCCGATCACCGGTACCGAGATGCGGATCGCCACCGAACAGGGGCACGAGAGGCTGAGCCTGGGCGGGCGTATCCCCTGAGCGGGAGCCCTTGCTCGAACCGAAGCGGGACAGAACGGCCCGGGACGGGACTCAGACGGGGACGAAGACCGCCAGCAGCAGCCAGACGGGGAAGAGTGTGACGAGCAGCGAGTCGAGCCGGTCCATCATGCCGCCGTGGCCGGGAAGCAGGCTCCCCATGTCCTTGATGCCGAGATCGCGCTTGATCACCGACTCGATGAGGTCGCCGAGAGTGGCGAACGCGGCCACCACGACCCCGACCACCGCGCCCTGCCAGTACTGACCGTCCAGCAGGAACCGCACCATCAGCGCCCCGCACACCACGCACGCCAGCACTGACCCGGCGAAACCCTCCCAGGTCTTCTTCGGGCTGATCACCGACATGGGGTGCCTGCCGAACAGGATGCCCGCGAAGTAGCCGCCGATGTCGCTGCACACGGTGACCGCGACGAAGATGACAACGCGGTCCGCGCCGTCCGGATTGGCCAGCATCAGCGGCACGAACCCGGCCATCAGCGCCGGATACACCGACGTCAGCACGCTCGCGGTGGTGTCGCGGACGTAGCCGTCCTGCCCCTGGAACATGCGCCAGCTCAGCAGCACCAGCACGGTGAGCACGAACGCGCCGAGCAGCCAGACCGGACCGCCCCAGTAGCCCCCGGCCTGCATGGCGACCAGCCCGGCCAGCACCGGCAGCACCGGGACACGGATGTCCCGCACGCCGAACGCCCGGCTGAGCTCCACCACGCCGAGCCCCACCGCCGCCAGCACCACCGCGAGGAACGCGACCTTGACGGTGTAGAGGGAGCCGATGACGAGCGCACCCAGCACGAGGCCGACCGCGATCGCGGCGGGGAGGTTCCGCCCGGTGCGGATGCCCTTGGGCCGGCTCTGCGGCCCGGCGGGGTCGACCGGCTCGGGGCCGGAGCCGATCGGCGCTGGACCGCCCGCCGCCGTACCGTCCACTGTGATCCCAACTCTCCTACCTGCCCGGCCCCACCATGTTCGCACCACCCGGCGAGGGGGACGATGGGGACCCGGACGTGGCGAAGGCGCCTCCGCTTCGGCCGGTACCGGAAGTGGAGGCGCCCCGAACCTGACTACGACGCGCTCAGACTTCGAGCAGCTCGGATTCCTTGTGCTTCAGCAGCTCGTCGATCTTGGCCACGTGCTTCTGGGTGAGGTCGTCGAGCTCCTTCTCCGCGCGACGCACCTCGTCCTCGCCGGCCTCGCCGTCCTTGACCATCTTGTCCAAGGTCTCCTTGGCGTGGCGGCGGATGTTGCGGACCGAGACCTTGCTGCTCTCGGCCTTGTTCCGTGCGATCTTGATGTACTCCTTGCGGCGCTCCTCGGACAGCTCGGGGAACACCACGCGGATCACCGCGCCGTCGTTGCCGGGGTTCACCCCGAGGTCGCTGTCGCGGATCGCCCGTTCGATGGCGTTCATCGACCCCTTGTCGTAGGGCTGGATGACGATCATGCGCGCCTCGGGGACGTGGAACGACGCGAGTTGCTGCACCGGGGTGGGCGACCCATAGTAGTCAACAGTGATCTTGGAGAACATCGAAGGGCCGACCCGGCCGGTGCGGATCGCCGCGAAGTCCTCTTTGGCGACCGCGACCGCCTTGTCCATTTTTTCCTCGGCTTCGAGGAGGGTTTCGTCGATCACAGCGGCTCCCTATTTCCCTGCCGGACTCACCAGCGTGCCGATCTTTTCACCGCGGACCGCCCGCAGGATGTTGCCCTCGCCCATCAGATCGAAGACGACGATGGGCAGGCCGTTGTCCATGCACAGGCTGATCGCCGTGGAATCCATCACCCCGAGCCCCCGCCTGAGCACCTCGCTGTAGTCGAGCTGATCGAAACGGACGGCGTCGGGGTTCTTGCGCGGATCGGAATCGTAGACCCCGTCGACCTGCGTGCCCTTGAGCAGTGCCTCGGCACCGATCTCCAGTGCACGCTGGGCGGCGCAGGTGTCGGTGGAGAAGAACGGCGAGCCGAGGCCGGCGCCGAAGATGACCACACGCCCCTTCTCCAGGTGGCGGATGGCGCGGCGGGGCAGGAACGGCTCGGCGACCTGCTGCATCGTGATGGCCGTCTGGACCCGGGTCTCCACGCCCCGCTTCTCCAGGAAGTCCTGAAGGGCGAGGCAGTTGATGACGGTGCCGAGCATGCCCATGTAGTCGGCACGGGCGCGGTCCATGCCGCGCTCGGAAAGCGCGGCGCCGCGGAACATGTTGCCACCGCCGACCACGACCGCGACCTGCACCTGCTCGCGCACGGCCTCGGCGATGGAGTCTGCGAGCTTGGCCACCACCACGGGGTCGATCCCGAGGGGCTCGCCGCCGGCGAAGGCCTCACCCGACAGCTTCAACATGACGCGCTTCCACCGCAACCGCCAGTTGTACGACGAAGCCGCCGGCGTAGCGGGTGGTTGGTTCTCCTGCACGGCGGCGGCCTCCTCGATCTCGGTTTCGAAGCTGGTCAGATCGCTCTTGGGGATAAGCCTATGCCTGACCGACCTTGTAGCGGACGAAGGCCAGTACCTTCACGCCCGCCTCTGCGGCGTACTTGGCGATCGTCTTCTTGTTGTCCTTGACGAACGCCTGCTCAAGGAGGGTGAAGTCCTTGTACCAGCCGTTGATGCGGCCGTCCACGATCTTGCCGATCGCGGCCTCCGGCTTGCCCTCTTCGCGGGTCATCTGCTCGAAGACCGTGCGCTCCTTCTCGACCACGTCGGCCGGGACGGAGTTCGGGCTGAGGTAGCGCGGGGCCATCGCGGCGGCGTGCTGCGCGATGTCCTTGGCGACCTCTGTGTTCGGGCCGTCCAGCTGCACGAGCACGCCCACCGCCGGGGGCAGCTGCGGGTCGGTCTTGTGCATGTACGCCACGATGAAGCCGCCGTCGAGCACGGCGAAGCGGCGGACCTCGATCTTCTCGCCCAGCGCGGCGTTGGCCTCGTCCAGGTGCTCCTTGACGGACTTGCCGTCCAGGTCGGACTCCAGCAGGCTCGGCACGTCGGACGGCCGGGTCGCGAGGATGTGCGCGACGACCTTGGCGGCCAGCTCCTGGAAGCGCTCGCCCTTGGCCACGAAGTCGGTCTCGCAGTTGAGCTCGAGCAGGGCGGCCAGCGAGTCGCCGTCCTGCTTGACGGCGATCAGGCCGTTGGAGGCGGTGCGCGCCTCGCGCTTGCCGACGTCCTTGGCGCCCTTGACGCGCAGGATGTCGACGGCCTTCTCAAGGTCGCCGCCGGACTCCTCAAGGGCCTTCTTGCAGTCCATCATGCCGGCGGCGGTCAGCTCACGAAGCCGCTTGACGTCGGCCATGTTCACGGAAGCCATTGTGTTTCCTCGTCGAGTGTCGTCGTGGATCGGGTGGGCACGCTCCGGTCCGAGCACGCCCACCCGTGAAGAGCCAGCCCGGCGGGCCGGTTGTGACCGGCCCGCCGGGGTGCGAACGTCAGCTCTGCGGCGCGGTGTCCTCGCCGGCCTCGGCCTCGGGGGCCGCGGGAGCCTCGGGCGCCTCAGCGGCGGCGGGGGCCTCAGCCTCAGCAGCGGGAGCCTCATCAGCGGCGGCAGGGGCCTCGGGGGCCTCCTCGGCGGCGGGAGCCTCCACCGGGGCCTCGGCGACCGCTTCGGGGGCGGCGGCCGCCTCGGGAGCGGCGGCGGGCGCGGCGGCGGTGTCCTCCTCCGTGCGGGAGAGCAGCTCGCGCTCCCACTCGGCCAACGGCTCGGCCACGGCACCGGACGGCTTGTCGTCCCCGCCGCGGCTCGCGCCGGCGCGGGCCATCAGGCCGTCTGCCACCGCGTCCGCGATCACCCGGGTGAGGAGGCTGACGGCGCGGATGGCGTCGTCGTTGCCCGGGATGGGGTAGTCGACCTCGTCGGGGTCGCAGTTGGTGTCCAGGATGGCGACGACCGGGATGTTCAGCTTGCGCGCCTCACTGATCCCGATGTGCTCCTTCTTGGTGTCGACGACCCACACCGCGCTCGGCACCCGGGCCATGTCGCGGATGCCGCCGAGGGTGCGCTCGAGCTTGTCCTTCTCGCGGCGGCGCATCAGGAGCTCTTTCTTGGTGAGCCCGGAGCCTGCCACGTTGTCGAAGTCGAGCTCCTCGAGCTCCTTCAGGCGCTGAAGCCGCTTGTGCACGGTGGAGAAGTTGGTGAGCATGCCGCCCAGCCAGCGCTGGTTGACGTAGGGCATGCCGACCCGCGCTGCCTGCTCGGCGATGGCCTCCTGGGCCTGCTTCTTGGTGCCGATGAACAGGATCGTGCCGCCGTGGGCGACCGTCTCCTTGACGAAGTCGTAGGCGCGGTCGATGAAGGACAGCGACTTCTGCAGGTCGATGATGTAGATGCCGTTGCGCTCGGTGAGAATGAAGCGCTTCATCTTCGGGTTCCAGCGACGGGTCTGGTGCCCGAAGTGCACACCGCTTTCCAGCATCTGTCGCATGGTGACGACGGGGGCCATGAGTATGGTCCTCCAGGGTAGAGCGCCGGCGAAGGCGCGTGTCTCGGTTGTGCGCGAGAGCCTGTGGCCCTCGCCCTGACGCCCTGGGCCGTCCCATCCAGGTCAGCGACCCGGACCGAGGGAACGGCCCGCCTGTGGGCGTGCGAAGTCGGCCCGTTCAAACGAGCCACCTGAAAGTGTACCCGTAACGCGGCCGCCCGAGGCCCACCCCGGTCGCCGCTAGGCGTTGCCGGGCGGGCGGGGGTAGAGGTAGACGACGCTCTGGATGACCCTCGCGTCCGGCGGGGCCTGCTCCGGCGTGCGGGTGCGGGCGAGGTACGGCTCGAGGATCTCGGTGACGCGGCGGCCGAGGTCGGCCAGCTCCTCGGCGTTGGCCCGCAGGGTCATCTGGTTGAGCGTCGCGGCCTGCCGCCACTCCCTGGACTCGCGGACGCTCGAGTCGAGGTAGCGGCGGACGTCCTCGGCCATGCTGTCCATCACGACCCTGGACAGCATGTTCTTGGCCTCGGCCAGCTCGGGGGTCTGCTCGTCCGGCTCCTCGAGAGTGAAGCCGCGGTGCGGTGATCGCCAGACGCGTTCCCGGCCGTCGCCGCGCGGGGGGGCGTCCTCCACGAAGCCGTACTTGGCGAGCATGCGCAGGTGGTAGCTGCCCGCGCTCGGGGAGATGCCGGCGACGACGGCGCATTCGGTGGCGGTGGCCGGGCCTTCCAGCTGCAATCGCTTGAGTATGGCGAGCCTGGCCGGATGCGCCAGTGCCCTCATGGCACGCGGGTCGCCGACCCGCTTGCTCACCCCACTCATAGGACGAACCGTACTGCCTCGCGGTGTGGAGGAACTCCTGGCGCTCATAAATAAAGGATAGCTTTCAGAGTTGTGAAGGGTTATCTTCATACCCGTGATCGACATCATCCCCCTGCGGCGGCAGCGCGACTACCGGCTGCTGTGGACCGCCCGCGCCGTATCCGAGACCGGCACCGAGGTCTCCCGCCTCGCCGTGCCGCTGACCGCCGCCGTCCTGCTCGGCGCCGGGCCCTTCCAGATGGGACTGCTCGCGGCGGTCGCCACCCTGCCGTACCTGCTCATCGGGCTGCCCGCCGGCGCGTGGGCCGACCGGCTTCCCCGGCGACGGCCCCTGCTGGTGGGGTGCGAGATCGTCGCCGCTCTCGCCATGCTGACCGTGCCGCTCGCCTGGATGGGCGAGGTGCTCAGCATCGCCTGGCTGATCACGGTCGCCTTCGTGGTCGGCACCTGCACGGTGGTGTTCCGCGCCGCCTGGTTCCCGCACCTGCCGAGCGTCGTCGCCGACCACCAGCGCACCGCCGCCATCGCCGGCTTCCAGACCGTGTACTCCACCGCCAGCGTCTTCGGCCCCGGCCTGGCCGGCGTCCTGGTCCAGACCCTCACCGCCCCTGTCGCGCTCCTGGCCGACGCCGCGTCCTTCCTCCTCTCGGCCCTGTGCCTCCGCTCCATCCGCTCCCCCGAAAAGCCCACCGGCCCTGCCCGTGTCCCCGGCTCTGCCTCGGCGACCGGCGACGGGACCGACACAGGGACCGAGGCCGAGGCCGAGGGTGGTGCCGGTAACAGCGACGGGAACCAGACCGGGACCGACGGCACGGTGCCGCCCAGGGGCGGGCTTCTGTCCGAGATCCGTGACGGGCTGCGCATCGTGCTCACCCACCCGATCCTGCGCACCCTGATCACGGCCGGTGTCCTGATCAACTTCGCGTCGGCCGCGCAGCTTGCCCTGTACGTCCTGTTCGCCGTGCGGACCCTCGGCCTCCCGGCCGGGATCATCGGCCTGCTGACCGCGTCCTTCGGCGTGGGCGGCATCCTCGGGGCGGCCCTCACCCCCCGGCTCACGTCCCGCTTCTCGGAGAACCGGATGCTCCTGATCGCGGGCACCGTCCTCCCCGCCGAGATGGTGATCCTCGCCGCCGCCCACGGCTCCCCCGCCGTGGTGGTCCCCATCGTGATGACCGGCTACCTGCTCAGCGGCGTGTCCGCCGTCATCTTCTCCGTCTGCTACGGCAGCATCCAGCTGCGCGAGGCCCCCCGCGACGCGGTCGGCCGCGTCAACTCCGTGATGAGCGTCTCCACCCTGGGCGTCATGACCCTGGGAGGCCTGGTCGGCGGCGTGCTCGGCGACCTGGTGGGTCTCCGCCCCGCCCTCTGGATCTGCGCGGCCCTCATCTGCCTCTCCCCCCTCTTCACCTGGCTCTCCCCGCTCCGCCACCCGGCCCGGACGGTCGGCCCGTGAGCGGGGAGCGGCCCGACGTCCGGTGGCTCCACCCCGAAACGGCGCGGGAACTCACAGCCCGGAGGACACTCATGACCCGCCGCCCCTCTCGGTCGGCCACCGAGGCGGATGTTCTCCCCTTCGGGGCGGTGGGGTCGTCCAACGCGGCCGAACCCCGTTGATCGCACCGGGCTGCCGCACGTACGACAGCCTCCCGAAAGAACTCTCCATCTCCCCCATCAGCCGGCTCATGTCCACGACCTCACCCACCGTCTGCGGGGTAGGGCCCGCGACTCTGCCGAGGCCGTCCAGCCATTTGGCGGTCCTGGCCAGGGATAGTTCGGCATGCCAGGAACCTCCTTCGGTCCTCCGCCGCAGCAGGGCGGCGACCGCCGCGAACGCCGCCAGCCACCCGGTGGCGTGGTCGAGCACCTGCGCGGGCAACGGCACCGGCGCCCCGCCGTCCCCGCCCTCGTGCGCGATACCCGACGCCATCTGCACCAGGCTGTCGAACCCTCGCCGCCCGCCCCACGGCCCCCGTGCCCTGTACGCCGACACATCCACACAGACGACCCCCGGCCGAATCGCCGCCAGTTCCTCAGCCCCGAACCCCAGGCCCGCCAGCGCCCCGGGCCGGTAGCCCTGCACCACGACGTCCGCCCCGGCCACCAACCCCCTGAGCGCCTCCGCCCCTTCCTTCGTCCGCAGATCCACTTCACACGACCGCTTCCCGAACGCCGTGCAGATCACCAACCCCGGCACCTCCGGCAGGTGCTCCGCCCCCACCCGGACGACCTCGGCCCCGAACCCCGCCAGCACCCGCCCCGCCACCGGCCCGGCGATGACCCGCGTGAGATCCACCACCCGCACCCCCGCCAACGCCCTCCCCGGTGTCCCCCGCGCCTCCCCACCAGGTCCCCCCACGTGACCGCCGGCCGCCCCGTCACCCTGGCCGCCCGCAACGGCACCACGTCCGTCAGCCAGACGGCGGAGCCGGATCAGCGGCTCCAACGCCACCGCCCGCCCGTGCGGATGCTCGGCCCATTCCGTACGGCTCCGCATCGCCGCCGCACACCCGGCCGCCTCCGTGACCGCCTCCTCGATCTCCAGTGCGGCACGGCGCCCACATGCCTCGACGACCTCCTCCCGTCCAGCCCCAGAGGAGAGACCGAGGGCCCGCAGCGCGGCGTCCCGATGGTGATCGAAGTTGCAGTGCAGCCGCACCCACCCGTCCGCCGCCCGATAGTCCCCCGACAGCGGTGCCCACGACACCACCCTCTCCCCGTCCACCCGAAAGCACCGTTCATCCAGAAACGCCCCCCACGCCTCCCGCACATCGACCGCGACCCGAAGATCTCCCCCGGCCCTCGCCTGCAGAAAAAGCCCGATCGCCCCCGTCGCGGCCCCCACGACGGCCGCGGCAGCCGTGGCGACCGGAAACATCGAGGCAGGAGAAGCCATCCCCTCGCCAACGATCTCCACCTCCGGAAGCACGACCCCGGCCTCGTCACCAAGCCCCTCGACGACCTCCCGAATCCGCCGGACCTCACCCACCGTCCACACACCTCCAGCCCTCAAGACACTTATCCACAGAACCAATTTCGGTCATCCGTCCCCGCCCTCCGTACGCCAACCTGCTCCCATGCGCCCGAAGTCCACCCAACCCGCGACCGTCCACCACGCTGACTCCCAGCACCCACGCCCGGCCCTGCGTCCACCGATGCTCTCGGCCCTGCTCGTGGCGCTGTGCGTGCTCGTCGCACCAGCCTCCCTCACCATGACCCCCAGCTCTGCGGGCTCACGGCTCACCGCCCACCCGGGCTCGGTGAGCCGACCTCACGCGTCGGGCGATCCCATGGGAACGGACGATCCGCCACCGCGAAGCTCCCGGTGGCGATCACCGCTGGGAGGGGCGCTGAACGTCACCCGTGCCTTCGCTCCGCCGTCACTGCCCTGGTTGCCCGGGCATCGTGGGACGGATCTCGCCGCCCGGCCCGGTCAGCGTGTCCATGCCGCAGGGGCGGGAGTGGTCCGGTACGCCGACCGGCTCGCCGGGCGTTGGGTGGTGTCGATCGTCCACCTGGACGGCCTGCGCACCACGTACCTTCCGGTCCGGCCGATGGTGCGGCTCGGTCAGGCGGTGAGCACGGCAACCGTGATCGGAGTGGTGGAATCCCACCCGGCGCACTGCCGGGCGACCTGCCTTCACTGGGGGCTGATCTCTCCGGAACGTTACCTGGATCCCCTCCTGCTCATCGGCCAGGGCCGAGTGCGCCTGCTTCCTCATTGGAACCTCGTGACCGACCCCCTCGGACGGGGCTCCGAAGGGCCTTGACACGTTGCGGACAACCCTCGCGATCAGGCCTCTCAGCTGCGGATATATGGCGATTAGACAGTAGG
This sequence comes from Sphaerisporangium aureirubrum, assembly GCF_042658925.1. NCBI lineage: Bacteria > Bacillati > Actinomycetota > Actinomycetes > Streptosporangiales > Streptosporangiaceae > Sphaerisporangium > Sphaerisporangium aureirubrum. The sequence goes on along the minus strand of NZ_JBHSRF010000064.1, from coordinate 3,317 downwards.
CCGGACAGGCCTGGCAGGAAGCGGTCAGGGCCGTGCAACTTGCTGACTTGGTTTCGTCTGGTTCGTGGGTGGCAGAAACCGCAGAGTTGGTTGTGCAAGAGCAAAGCACACCCGAGAAAGCGAACCGAAAATGACTTCTCTCGCCAACACCACGGCCAAGCGCAATATTGCCACCAAGCTTTCGACCGCCCTCGTCACCGGCGCCATTTCCTTCGCCTTCGCCGTCGGCATCGCGGCCGGCAGCGGCACCACCTGGGACGCCCCCTCTTACTTCGCCGGCACCACCTGGGACACCCCGTCCACCACGCAGATCCTCGCCGCCGACGACGACGGCACCACCTGGGACACCCCGCCCGCGGGCGACAACGGCACCACGTGGGACGCCCCGCCGGCCGGCACCGACGGCACGACCTGGGACTCCGCCTCCGTCCTCGCCGCCGGTGTCCCCGCCTCCACGAACGGCACCACCTGGGACTGATCCCACGGCAGCCCACGGAAAACACTCCTCCGCATCGACGAGACCGCCAGGGCCCGAAGCGCCCCGGAACCCGATACACCGCACCAAGCACAACAGGAACAACCGGCCGGAGAGCCTCTCCAGTCGATGACCTGAGCAGACGTCGCCAGGTTCATCCCTCTTCCCCGCCGGCTCGAACCGCGACCATCTGACATAAGCCCCATTGTCCGGCCGTCAGAAACGCGACCTCCTTTATCAATCGGCACAGCAATTCGAAATCCCCCATTCCCTTGTCGCGCGCCAGGATTGTGATTCAGGCAGCCCTCCCGCTTCCGTGTCCGGATAAGGACACAGAGTCAACGTCCCAGCCGATCCCCCCGTCTCCTCTTCCGTCTCATTCATCGCAAGAGGAGCACCCGTTGCGCGCCCGATCCCTACTCACCACCGCCGCCCTGATAGCAGGCGCTCTCTTAGCCCCCACGGTGGCGCAGGCCACCCCGGCCCGAACCCTTCCTCTCGGCGTCCCGAAGGGAGTCCTCACCGCGAAGATCAAGAAGGTCCTGTCCGGCGACACCCTGGAGATCCTTTACAAGCGCCGGACCCTGCGGGTCCGCCTCCTGAACATCAACGCCCCGGACAAGGGCCAGTGCTGGTACCGACCGGCCACCACCCGTACCGCGACCCTCCTCCCCGCCGATACGAACGCCTACTTCCTCCGCGACAAGAAACTCAAGGACACCGGCGGCCGATACCTCCTCTACGCCTGGACCCCGACAGGAACCTTCGTCAACCGCAACCTCGTCCGCTACGGCTACGCCCGAGCCGTCCTCCACTCCCCCAACACCCGCTACATAGATCTCCTCCGCGCCGAACAGACCAAGGCCCAGCAGGCCCACCTGCGCATCTGGTCCACCCACTGCGACTCCCCGACCAATTCCCCGGCCCCGACCCCCACCCCCAAGCCGAAACCGAAGCCCAAGCCGAAGTCGTCCCCCAAGCCCACTCCACCCCCTTCGGGAAACGACCCCCGCTTCGACACCTGCGCGGAAGCCAACCGCAACGGCTACGGCCCCTACCGCCGCGACCTCGACCCCGAATACCACTGGTACCAGGACCGCGACGGCGACGGCATCGTCTGCGAACGCTGACCACCCCCTGCCCCACCGCCCCCCGAGCAGGGCGACTCTGCCGCCTCGCCCGCCAGCTCCAGACCAGAGCGTCCCTATCGACCTCACTCACCGGCTTCAAAGCAGGGCGACTCCGTCGACCCCGCTCACCGGTTCCAGTGCAGGGCGTCTCTGTCGGCCTCGCTCACCGGTTCCAGAGCAGGACGTCTCCGTCGACCCCGCTCACCGGTTCCAGAGCAGGACGTCTCCGTCGACCCCGCTCACCGGTTCCAGAGCAGGACGTCTCCGTCGACCCCGCTCACCGGTTCCAGAGCAGGAGACGTCTCCGTCGACCCCGCTCACGGGCTCCAGAGCAGGCCGTCTCCGTCGACCCCGCTCACCGGTTCCAGAGCAGGACGTCTCCGTCGACCCCGCTCACCGGCTCCAGAGCAGGACGTCCCTCTCGGCCTCGCTCACCGGCTCCAGAGCAGGACGTCTCCGTCGACCCCGCTCACGGGCTCCAGAGCAGGACGCCCCTCTCGGCCTCGCTCGCCGGCCACGGAGCAGGCGCGCCTCTCCCGGCTGCGTCCGCTGGTCAGGTGCTGCGGCGGAGACGCCAGCCGAGGTCGGTGCGTTCGACGTAGCCTGCGGCGGACAGGGCGCCGAGGTGGCTTAACGCGGTCATGAGGTCGACGCCGGCGGAGACCGCAATGGTGGCGGGGCCGGCGCCTGAGCGGGCTGGGACGGCTTCCAGGACGCTGCGGGACTCGGCGTCCAGACGATCTCGCGGGAGTACCGGTGCGCGGGGCTCGGGTGAGAGGTCGTCGCCGATGGCGGCCATCAGCTCGATCACCTCGCGGGCGGTGGTGACGCAGACGGCCTCCGCGCGGCGGATAAGCCGGTGGCAGCCAATCGAGTTCCCCGAGGTGATCGGCCCGGGGACGGCGGCGAGGTGGCGCCTGAGGGTGATGGCGTGGCAGGCGGTGTTCAGTGCCCCGCTGCGGATGGCCGCCTCCACCACCACGGTGCCCCGGGTCAGCGCGGCGATCAGGCGGTTGCGGACGAGGAACCTGAGCCGGGTCGGGCGTACACCCGGCGGGCATTCGCTGACGATCAGCCCTCGTGCCCGCATCGCCTCGAACAGGCCGTGATTGCCCGCGGGGTACGCGACATCGGTCCCGCATGCCAGCACCCCGACGGTCTCCGCGACCCCGGCCAGCGCACCACGGTGTGCCGCCGCGTCGATCCCGTGCGCACCGCCGGAGACGATCGTCCAGCCTGCTTCGCTGAGCGCCGCCGCCAACTCGGCCGCCACGTGCATGCCGTACGGCGTGGCGGCCCGGGAGCCCACGATGGCCACGGATCGCAGGCAGGCGAACCGTAGATCCGCGCTCCCGTGCAGCCATAGCCCGAGCGGCCGTTCGTACCCGAGATCATCGAGCTGTGTCGGCCACTCGACGTCCCCCGGCACGATCAGACGAGCACCCAGCTTCCGCCCCCGGGCCAGGTCCGCCACCGGATCGGTGAAGGGGAGCCGCCCTCGCCAGGCCGTGAGCCGGCGACCGGGGTCGACCGGTTTCCCGCGCATGGCCGCCAGCTCCGCGACGAAGTCCGCATCCAGCTTCCCTCGGCGCACCTGATCGAGCGCCCCCTCCGCCCCGAACCCCGCCACCAGCCGCCCCATGACGGCATCCCCCGCATCCGCCACCCGCATCAACGCCACCCGCGCCAGCCGCGCACCGTCCCCCTCCCCC